>DATJGL010000171.1:0-8072 GCA_035495075.1 Gemmatimonadales bacterium | reverse complement strand
AAGGTAGGCCTCGTAGGCCGGTTGATTCACCGCACGGCGTGCTTCGAGGCGGGAGCGCTCCGTACCCTTGAGGCTGGCACTGATCGAACCCGCGATGTCCACGGCAATCTGTCGCTGGAGATCCGGCAGCTCGCCCAGTCTCGCTTGATAGTCTTTCGCGAAGATGACGGCGGAATCGGGGGCGTGGAGGAAGCCCAGGCTAACTCGGACCGTGTCCCCCGTCCTGCGAATCGAACCCTTCACGACGGCTTCTACACCAAGGTCACTCGCGAGGGTGGCCAGCGATCGTGCCGTTCCCTGGGCCACAGCCCCGGAGGCGCGCGAAATAATCTTCAACGAGCCCACCTGAGCCAGATCGGCGATGAGCCCCTCTGTCATCCCGTCAGCGAGGTAGGTGCTGTCCGGGCTGCTCGCGGGCTCCTGGAAGGGCAGCACCGCGACGGCGGTGACTACGCGCGGAGCTGAGTGGCCACCGTTCCCGGAGTGTCCTGCAACCAACCACCAGGTCGCCGCCGCGACTGCCGCGACCGCGGCGAGCCCGCTCAGCACGCGGCCAACGCGCGTCGCGGGCCGGTTTGGCGACGGGCTGAGTACGTGCGTTGGGAGCGACGTGGTTGCCGGCGACTCCAGCGCGTCGAGGAACTGCTGCATCGAGCCAAAGCGATCGGCAGGGAGCTTCGCCATCGCCTGCATGACGGCTCGTTCCACTGCCAGCGGCACTGTTTGGCGAACGACGCGCAGGTGAGGCACAGCCTCGAGTGAGTGCCGGGCGATGACTGCCTGAGATGACGGGCCGGTGAAGGGGGGCTCACCGATCAGCATTTCGTACAGGGTGCACGCCAGGCTGTACTGATCGCTGCGACCGTCCACCGTCCCGCCGGCGGCCTGCTCGGGGCTCATGTATTTGGGTGTCCCGACCACCATGCCGGTCAGCGTGAGCTGGTCCACACTCGCGGCATGTAGCGCCCGGGCGATGCCAAAGTCGGCGACGACCGCCTGCCCGGCGGACAGCATGATGTTCTCGGGCTTGATGTCTCGATGAATTACGCCGTGCTCGTGAGCGTGCTGCAGGGCGCTGCCGACTTCGCGGGTGATCTTGAGCGCGGCGTCGATCGGAAGCTGCTCCTCCTCTGTAAGCCGCGTCCGGAGCGACTCACCTTCCACAAACGGCATCACATAGTAGAGGAGACCGCCGGCCTGCCCCGAGTCATACAGCGGGAGAATGTGGGGGTGCTGGAGGGTAGCGGCGATTTCGATCTCGCGGAAGAACCGCTCGCCGCCGAGCACGGCCGACAGGTCGGGTTTGAGCAGCTTGATGGCCACGCGTCGGCGGTGTTTCAGGTCCTCGGCGAGAAAGACGACCGCCATCCCACCTTGGCCCAGTTCCCGCTCGACCCGGTATCGATCTCCTAGTGCCGCCGCGAGCTGCTCGAGGAGTTCCATGAGCGCCTCTTCCGGCCCCCGGCAGAATGTGTCTTGTGCGGGAGGCGTAGGCAAGGAAGCATCAAACGGCTGGCCACTAGATCTGGCCGACGGTGGCAATGCTACCATCGAAGCGTTAGGTACGTTGTTGTGATTGTGCGCGGCGACTAACGACGGCCACAGCATCGCGGGTTGCCAATCCAACGTTGTCGATGCCGAGAATCATCCTGGATCCGGAGTCACATTCCTCTGCCGAGGCCGGAGTCGTCCTGGCCCATTGCGCGTCGTTCACGCCGGAGTGGTCAAGACCGAGTGGTCGATGGGCACTCAGATATTGAACCCGGTCATGCAGAATTCCCCCGACGGTGAGGCCCGCAATGGAGCGGCCTCGGAATCCTCACTGCTAAGCGCTTGCAGGGACGTCAGTTACGAGACAAGACCGCGTACGGGCACGACGGTTGCCATTGACTAAGCCGACGGTTGTTACCCCTTTTTTCTCGGAAACCGAAGACCTCGGGCGGGAGCATTTTATGTCGAACCGGAAAGGCTTCACCCTCATCGAGCTGCTGATCGTGGTCGTGATCATCGGCATTCTGGCGGCGATCGCCATTCCGAAGTTCGCGAACACCAAGCAGAAGGCGGTCCGTTCCAGCATAATCTCGGACCTCCGTAACCTGGCCACGGCTCAGGAAGCGTTCTACTCCGACTCGACCCGGTACGCGGGCAGCTACAGCAGTACCCTGGGCTCGAACTCGGTGAACTTCTCGCCCAGCCAGAACAACGTCATTGCGATCACCACGGGCGGTGTTGGCTCGTACTGGTCGGCCACGATGACCAACACCGGCTATAACAGCGGTTCGTCCACCTGCGGCATTTTCGTCGGCACGACTGCGACGGTGTCGGGTGCCACGGCCGAGGGCGTACCGGGCTGTCAGTAGACGAAGCCTCCCTTCAGATCCCCGCTGACCTCCCTCACCGGCTCTCGACGTTTCTCGTCGAGAGCCGGCGCATTTCAGCAAGTCATCTCTCCGGCATCGCTGAGACAACGCATGGCCACATCGGCATGCTGACTACCGACGGGAATGAGTTGCCGTGAGCAACGTCGGCTTGCGCCGATCTCTGGGGGGCCGCACATTTTTGGGCGCAACGGCAAGTGAGCCTTCTAGCATGAGTATGAGGCCAGCCTTACAGCATCTCCGCTCCCTCGCACGGCTGGGGCGAGCCCTATTGTGCCTCTGGGGCGCGCCCCACCTCCTTGGCGGCGTGCCGATCGCGCTGCCGCAGGACTCGGCCAAAGCTGCGGCCGGGGCGGTGTCGCAGGATTCGGCCAAGAAGGCTGCGGCGGACACCGCTCAACGGCGCACGCCTGATCAGCTGGATGCTCTCGTCGCGCCGATTGCCCTCTACCCCGACGACCTGCTGGCCCAAACCCTCGTCGCCGCAACCTACCCGCTCGAGATCGTCCAGCTGCAGCAGTGGCTCGCCAAGAATCCAGGCCTAAAGGACAAGGCGCTGGCCGATTCGGTTGCGAAGCAGCCCTGGGATCCGAGTATTCAGTCGATGGCCGCCCTCCCCGACGTCGTCAAGCGTCTGGCCGACGACATCCAGTGGACCACGGACCTCGGCAACGCCTTCCTCGCGCAACAGAGCGACGTGATGGATGCCTGCCAGCGAATGCGCAAGAAGGCGAAGGATAAGGGTGCTCTGGAAACGAATGAGCAGCAGAAAGTCGAGACCAAGGTCGTCGAGCAGAAGCAGGTGATCGTGGTCGAGTCCGCGAATCCCGAGGTCATCTACGTTCCGTCCTACAGCCCGACGGTCGTCTACGGCCCTCCCGTATATCCCTACCCGCCGATCTACTATCCGCCTTATCCGGCCGGGGCGGCGTTCGTTTCGTTCGGGATTGGCATGATGTGGGGGGCTGCTATGTGGGGCGGTTCATGCTGCCATGCCGGCTGGGGCGGCGGCAACGTCAACATCAACGTCAACAACAACTTCAATCGGGTCAACCACTACAACGCCGGTCGTGGCGGCAACGCCGGTCGTGGCGGCAATTGGCAGCATAATCCCCAGCATCGCGGGGGCGCCCCCTATGCCGATCAGCGAACGGCCGACAAGTTCGGTGGGTCGAACCGCGGCGCCGGGGTCAGTGATCGGGCTGCTGGCACCGGACAAGGTCAGCGCGGTGCCGGCGTGAGCGACCGATCAGCGGGCGGCGCTCAGGGGCAGCGCGCCGGCGTGAGCGACCGGTCTGCCGGTGCCGGGGGTTCCAGACCTGGCGGCGGCGATCAGATCGGCAGCCACAATATTCCTCGAGACGCCGGGGGCGGTGGTGGATTCGGCGGATCGCGTGGGTCCGGTGGGTTCGATGGAGGAAGCGCGCGCGCGAGCAGCTCGCGCGGTGCGTCGAGCATGGGCTCGCGGGGCGGAATGCGGGGCGGAGGCGGTCGTCGCAGATGAGTTCGATGAGTGGGGCCGCGAGCCGGCGGTCAGTGTCGATTTATCGGAGCGCCGGATGGCTCGGCGGCGTCACGCTGGCGCTCCTTGCGCTCGGCGCGTGTACTGGGGAAAAGGCGAAGCCTGAGGGGGTCGCGGCAGAGAAGGCGATGCCCGAGAGCACTGCGGCGGAAAAGGCGAAGCCCGAAAGCACCGCCGAGGCGGTAAAGCAGCGACGGTTCGGCTCGCCCCAGGAGGCCGCTGCGGCCCTTATTGAGGCCGCCGAGCGGTTCGATCAGCCTGCGCTGGTCGAGATTCTGGGGACGGAGGGCAAGCCGCTCGTGTTGTCAAAGGACACGGTGATGGACCGCAACCTTGCTGTCGAGTTTGCGGCCGAAGCCCGCGCTCGTCATCGGATCCGGCTGGATTCTGCGCGGACGGTCGCCACCCTCTCGGTTGGTAAGACCGACTGGCCGCTCCCATTTCCGATCGAGAAGGAGAGCGGCACCTGGCACTTCGATGCCGAGGCGGGTGCGCATGAGATCCTGCTCCGTCGCATCGGTCGCAACGAGCTCGATGCCATCGATGTGTGCCGCGGGTTTGTCGAGGCCCAGCGGGCATACGCCCGCACCAGGCACGACGGTGCGGTCGTGAACCAGTACGCGCAGCGTATCGTCAGCACACCGGGGAAGCGAGATGGTCTGGCGTGGCGAGCCGCGGATGGCACCTGGGAGGGACCAGTCGGCGAGGGGATTGCCCAGGTGATCGCCGAGGGTTACCGCGACCGGTACGAGCCCTTCCACGGATACTACTTCAAGATTCTCAAAGGACAGGGGCCTGCGGCGCCGCTGGGGCAGATGGACTTCGTGGTCAAGGGGGTGATGATCGGCGGGTTCGCCATGGTTGCTGCGCCGGCGGAGTATCTGGTGACCGGCGTGAAGACCTTCATCGTGAGCCACAGCGGGATCGTGTACGAGAAGGACCTCGGGCCCGAAACGCTCGATAGCTTCCGCGCAATGGAGCGGTACAACCCGGACTCTACCTGGAAGCCGGTCACTAGCCATTAGCCGGGGGCTGGCAGGCGGCGGAGAGGTGTGGTCAGCATCCAAGGTCGCCGAACGGGCGACCTTTTCTTTCGAGCCGCCATCGGCCGCCACCGTGATCCTCCCTCCATGTGCAGCGGCAATCCTGACAGCGGTTTGACAGTGCAAACTGTCGCCCTGCCCCCTCAGTCGGAAGGATCGACCGGGAACAGGTGGCTGACCTGAGGCGGTGAGTCCGCCAGTGCGCGGGCCCGCCGCTCGATTACTGCGTCAGTGCCGGTGAGCCGAACGTGGTGCTGCCGGAGATGCTCGTCCCAGGACAGGACCGTGTACGCCTCGATGAAACGGTTCGCCCTCTCCCCCTCCCGGTAAAGTTCCCACCAGATCGCGCCCGTGCTCAACCGCGACAGGCGTACCGCGCGCATCGCTTCCAGGAACTGGTGCTCTCGCTCAGGCCTGACAGTGTACCGGGTGGTAACGAGTATCGGGCCTGCATCGGGCTCGGCGTCGATCACCAGGTTTGGCTCCGGCCAGGGCATGGAGGGACCGCGATCCAGCCCATGGACGTCGAACAAGGGCCAAACCCGGATCGTTACCGCGGCAGCCAGCAACGCTAGGGCGCCGAGAAAAAACGCGGTGACGAGCGCGGTGTATTCGGCTACCAGACCCCAGATGAGCGCACCCACGGCCTGAGAGCCGAATAGCGCCATCTGGTACGCCGCGAGCCCGCGGGCCCGCACCCAACCCGGCAGGAACAACTGCACGGCGGCGTTGGTGCTCGCTATGACGGTGATCCATGCAGCACCCGCGGGAACCAGCGCGAGAAGGGCAGCGAGGGGGTCGCGGACCAGGACCAGGACAACCATCGCTGCTCCATAGACTACTGCTGCAACTATGAGGATTCCGTTGTTCGATAGACGCTCACGCACGCGGGGGAGGCCGAGTGCCCCCACCAGAGCGCCTGCGCCGAGTGCGCCAAGGAGCAGTCCGTAGCCGCCGGCGCCGAGCCCGAGTCGTTGTGTGGCTACCAGGGGCAGCAGCGCCCAGATGGCGCTGGCCGGCAAGATGAACAGACCGAGGTGCAGCAGAATCCTGCGGACCACTGGGGAGTAGCGGACATAGCGGCCCCCGGCGCGCAGTGCGGGGATGAACCGCTCGGGCGAGGCAGCACGCGCTTCGGCCGGGCGGCGCCAGGCTATCAGAACCAACGCGAAGAGGAGGAAGGCCGCCGTGTTGAGCGCGAATACGGCGCCGACACCGACCCGTGCGATCACCAGACCCGCGACGGCAGGGCCGATCGCGCGAGCTAGATTGACGCTGATCCCGCCGAGTGCGGCTGCCGAGGAAAGTTGATCACGGGGGACCAGCTCGGGGGTGAGCGCCAGATAGGCGGGTGTGGCCAGGGCCGACCCGGCGCCAAGCGCAAGGGTAAACGCCAGCAGCAGCGGCGGGGTCATCTGCCCAGCGAGAGTCAGTGCTGTCAGCCCCACCCCGATCGCAACCTGGAATAACTGGAGGCCGATAAGGAGCCGGCGCCGGTCGAAGGAATCCGCGAGCGCTCCTCCCGGCAAAGCCAGCAACACGTCCGGCAGTGTGTCGGCGGTCTGTACCAGAGCGACGAGGGTTGCGGCGTTCGGCAGACCTACCAGGAGCCACTGGGCGCCTACGGTTTGCATCCAGGTTCCGATGTCGCTGACCAGCACCGCCAGCCACAGCATCCTGAACACCGGCAAACCCAGCGGCGCCCAAGCCGAGACGGAGGGATGAGCGCTAACTACCTTGGCTGTTGCTTGCATTGCTTCCGCATCCGCTGTCCAGGTCCTCCCGGAGCAAACAGCCTGCGCGCCCTAATCCAGCCTGTCGGCGAAGCACGAACAGACCGAGTCGCTCCCTCGAAGCGCTTTGGGCGCAGACATACAGTGATCGATTTTCCGGCTTCAGGCCAGGTAGCTCATTTGGTAGAGCAGCGGATTGAAAGGTGCCGGTCGAGCAGGCAAGCCATGCATCACCGCATAGCCCCGACCAAAGGGACACCTTCCTGCGCTCGATATCGCGCACGCTGATCGTTTACTAACGAGAAGGAGCATGATACGTGACAAGAATCACTGCTGTATTCGATGAGCAGGATCAGGCCGAGAGGGCCATTACAGAGTTGCGGAACGTCGGGGTTACGGATGCAGAATTGTCCGTCGTCTCCCGGCACGAGCCAGCGGGTGTAGGCGCTGCGGAAGGGGTGGGCAAAGGGGCGCTCGCGGGTGCCGGGGTAGGCACGCTGTTCGGGCTGGCGGCGGCGTTTATCCCCGGGATCGGGCCGTTCATCACCGCTGGTGCTCTCGCTTCGACCCTGGGCGTGACCGGTGGGGCCGCCGCGGCTGGCGCAATCGTGGGCGGGACTTCCGGCGCCGTCGCCGGTGCGCTTTCTAAGGCTGGCTTTAGTAAGGACGAGGCGGACTACTACGCCGGTGCCCTCGAGCATGGGGCCGTCTTGGTGACGGTCGATGCCGATGGCCGAGTTCAGGGGGACGAGGTGAGCTCCATCCTATCGCAATACGGTGGGCGTGCGTACACCCGCTGAATAGCCAGCATCACGGCCCCGGCCCCGACATCGATCCGGAGATGTTCCAAGCCGTTGACGGCCGAATCTTCCATGAGCTAAGTCCGAAGAGGAAACAGAAAGCGAGAGAAAGGTCCGCTGAGGGGTTCGAGCGTCTTGGCCTGCAGCAGGTTCGGGGGCGCTCGTCGCCTTCGGGTAAAGTCCGGCACCGGAGATGAGACGAGCCTCTCGCGCGCGAACGTGGCGACGACGCCAGCCCCGCATCCTGAGCGGGCGGTGTCGCGCCTCTCGATGGCCGGCCCAGCCACCGCTCGCATGCCGACGCCATCTGTTCGTTGATAGGTCATCCAACACGCCAAGGTGCCCATTGAGCGCCCACGGCGCCTGCCCTAGGACTGAGCGCGTGAGGAATGCGTGAGGCGGCACACCGCGCCAGGAGGCTCCGAAGGGGCATCATTAGGCCCGCGGCGTGGTCTGCAAGTCCAACTGGTCCCTTGGGCGTGCCTATCCGTCGATTCCCTAGCAATCAAGTCGGAGGCTCCAATGGCGCTCACGTCGCTCGAAGATCTGTTCGTGGAAGAACTGAAAGACGTCTACAGTGCGGAGAGGCAAATTCT
>DATJGL010000170.1:0-4291 GCA_035495075.1 Gemmatimonadales bacterium | reverse complement strand
CTCTTGTTCGCCAAGTACCAGATGTACCGCAACGTCTACTGGCATCACGCGGTACGCTCGGCGACCTGCATGTTCAAGCGCGCAGTCCGCGCCGCAGTGTCCCGGAAAGCGATCGACGTTGGGGCGATCGCAGAGGCAACCGACGACGCATTGATGGAACTCCTGCTCCGCCCGTTGCCCGAGCAGCTGGACGTTCGGCAGCGGAGCGAGTGGGCCGAGCTGGCCGCGGCCATCCGAGCCCGCCGACTTTACAAGCGCGCTCTCGATCTGCCTGCCAGCGACGTGCCGTCCGCGGTGCAGCCGTGGCTCGGCGACGATGCGGAGCTCACGGAGCGGGTGGAGGACGCGCTGGCAGCGGAGCTGGAGCTGCCGCGGGGCGGGCTACTGCTCGACTTCCCCTCGCGCTCGTCCATGCTGGGCGTGGATCTGCCTCTTCGGCTCCGGGGCGGCGCGGTGGATCGCCTTACCGACGAAGGCCGCGCCGGCCAGCTGGGACTGCCTCGCGTCGCAGACGAGCTCTATCGCAGCGCGCAGCGGTTTCGTGTCTTCGTGGCTAATCCGGTGGCGCGGAGTCTCAACGAGATTCTGGAGGTGGCGACCCTGCCTGCGGTTGAGGTTGCCCGCCGGCTCACGGCTGGGGAGTCTTTGCTGCGGCACTGAGGCCGGAATCGCGCGCGGCCGCATTCTCGGTTGCGAATGGGTCCTGCGCGGCGAAGGCCGCCTTGATCTGCGCGTCGCTCAGCAAGGGAAACTGCGGCAACAGCGGCGCCGAGCGATCCAGGTCCCGAATCTCCGTCGCATGTGCCTGCATCCACGCCTGTAATCCCTCGAGCGCCCGAAGGTTTGCCTGGCCATGCGGCGTGTCGTCCCCGGCGTTGGCGCTTATGATGCCGCCGAGAGCGAGACGCGGTCGGGGCGCGAAGGCGACCTCTGACAGTTTGGCCCGATACTCCATGTCGGTAGGCGTAAACTTGGTCGGCAGGTTGTTGTCGATCGCGTGCCGCCCCTCGTGAGAGAAGATCGAGCTCTCCACCAACGCGAGACCGTACTCGCGTTTGAAGGCTGACTCGAGCTCGTTGCCCGAGAGCCCGCTGCTTCGGAGCGAGTCGAGCAATTCGCGGCGATCGTCGCGTGAGAGCCGTTCGGTAACGCTGGGAAAGAAGGCGACCGGCGTCCGGCGCGCCTTCGCCAGGTCGGCGACGCTGTCGGCAGCCAACTCCTCAGCCCGGCGACGGATCATCTCCGGCTCGGTAGTCTGTCGCCAGGCCGACATCGGCTCATCGGCGTAGGCGGGACGGACCTGAACGATCATGTCTTTCGTCGCCCAGCCCCCGTGCTGGGCGTTGCCGTCCCAGGCCCAACTCTGGAACCCGTTCGACACCAGCGCATCGATTGCTACGAACCGAACCTTTCCGGTATGGCCGTACTGCCGCACCGTGCGGCGATCGTCTAGCACGCGGTGCCCCATGTGCAGATCCTGATAGCCCGCAGTCTCGCCCAAGTTGATCAGCGTTCCGAAACGCCGGTCGAGCTCGGCTTGGAGTCGCTCGTTGGTGAACTTGGGGACCGCGCCGGTCCAGAGAAGCCGCGGCCAGAGCTTGCGCGCCGCCGAATCGAGCGAAGCCTTCCATGCATCCGGGCTTCCTTTGCCCTGCGCGGTGGCCCGGTAGTAGCGATCGGTCAGAGCGCGGACCGAGTCCGCGAACGCCGCGTACACCACGGTCTCCCGAGCACGGGCGTCGCGAGATGCCAGGGTGGTTCCGTCCGCGTTCCGTGCCAGAGCAACCAGGGCCGCCGCGGTGAACAAGCGCGAGTCCCGAAGTGCGCCGGCCAGTGCGGCACGCCTCTGCGCGAGTGCAGCCGAGCCGGTTGCATGGTTCGTCGACGCGGCTCGAAGAGTCCGGCGTGGTGCCGCGAGAAGTGAACGGAGTGTGTCGCCGGTCTCGACCAGGTAGTAGGAACGCCAACCGTCGAAGATCGCGGGCGCGTCATCGGCCAGCGCCCCGGCGAGAATCAGGAGCCGCCCCGCCTCGAGTCCCCCCGGTGACCTGCGCACGATGCTGTCCACTTGGACCACGACCTCCCGCAGCGCCGACGAATCCGCCAACGGCTTATCGGCCGGGCCGTTGCCCCATTGCGCCGGCTTGCCGCGAAGAAGCCGGTCACGCAAGAGCGGTTTGAGCGTCGCATCGGCCCAGGAGGTGATGGCGTCGTCGCGCTCGGCCTGGGTCTTCGCGCCTGCGCGCGCCTGGATCGCCGCGTCGCGTGCACCGGAGTAGTCGCCCCATTCCCGCAGCATGCGCGAGCGCTCCATCAGCGCATCGTAGCGCCCCCACGACGACGCGGCCGCGTCGGTCAGGATGCTCTGGGCCGAGGCCGTGTCCTGGTGTACGCGCCATGCGATCGCGGCCGCGGCAACTGCAGCCTGCCGGCGATGGGCCGACAGCGTGTCCTCGAGCAACACCGCTCGGAAAGCAGAGTCGGCCGCCCCGAACTCGTGGCTCATGAACGCCGCCTGAGCGCGCTCGAACGGCGGGCGCCGGGATGCTGAGTCCGCCAGCTGTGCGGTTACGGCACTCGGCGCTGCGAGCATGCCGCCGAGCAGAATGGCCGAGGGGACGGTGCCGGTAGTGGCTGAGAGGCGGGGCATCACGGATCGCAACCGGTTGAAGGCGACGAGTTCAGGGCACGGAGGCGCCACGAATGCGCCGGGGCGGCGCCGGCGGCAACTGGCGCGGTTCCCAATCGAGCTCCTCGCCCAGCGAGCTCAGGTCCTTGGGCTCGATGAGATAGCGGATCTCGATCGCTCGCGAATCGGCACGAGCGGCGGGGCTCAAGGCAGCCCAGCTCCGGGGTGAGAAGAGCACCGGTGCAGCGGCACCCGCCATGCTCAGCGCCGACCCGGGAGCTGATTCGACCGTCGGCACGAGTTCGAATCGATCCGAGGGAAGCACTGCCCGGAGGTCTGCCGCGATGTTGCCAGCCATCGCGGCGTCACGCTCGCACACCAGCACCGGGATTCGGTGCCCCCGTCGGCGGAAGCTCTCGAGCCGAACGGCGAGATCGGGATCGGGATGAATCGCGACGAAGCGCACCGACGCCGATCGGTCCGGCCAGCGAGTCCGAATGTCGTTGTAGTGGAAGTAGGTGGCGACCAGCGCGCCGGCCGGCGGCGCTCCGGGGCGCTCCAGGCTCCAGCCCTGGGCGCTCACGTTCCAGCGCGCGCTCACCTGGAGCGCGAGATCGGCCGCCTGGGTCTCGCTGCACTCGATCACATACACCCGCTCGGAAGAGGGAGTTACCGCCGCGCCGAGAAAGGCGAGCCTCTGACGCACCTCGACCGGCGTGAGCCCATAACGCGTGCCAGCCTGGCGCAGCATGCGGGCGAGAAACCGATCGACCTCGCCGCGGTCGAGCGCGGCCGGCTTGGGCGCTCGACGGCCGAGGACCACCGTTCCGTGCGGCGCCTGGGTACGCACGAGCCCCTCGGCGGCCAGGCTCGCGTACGCGTGGCGGACGGTGTGGAGATTCACACCCCAGCGTCGGGCCGCATCGCGGAGCGACGGCAGCGCGGTGCCGGGCTCCAGGCTGCCGGTGGCAATGCCGTACCGGAGTGCTTCGGCGAGCTGGTGGTAGAGCGGGAGCGGTGAGGCTGGGTCGAGGGCCAGGCGCATGGGTGTTATATAACACTAGAACACCGGCCCGGCAAGACGGCCGGAAAACCTACGCCGGCGACATCCACCCGTGAGTCCGGTCACGCGGACGATGCCCCTCCCCGTCGCGGCTAGAAGGTGTGACCGTTCCCTATAGTGGCTCATGGGCCCGCGCCGCCGTACTCGCCTGGCGATCACCGGCCTCGCGCTGGGCATCGGCGCGATTGCCATTGTCGTGATCGGCCTGCGGTGGCTGTCCCGAATGCCGGAGAAGCTGGCCCGGGAGGCGAGCGAGGAAGCCGCCGAGCGGGTGCTTGCCGCCTCGGACAGCACGTACCGGCTCACCTTCGGCCCCATCGCGTATCAGCCGGCGACTCGAAGCTTCACCCTCGACTGGGCCCGGCTCGAAACCGACTCGCTCCGAAACGCTCGCAGGAGCCGACCCCTTCCGGTTGTGACCGCAGTGCTGCTCGGCGGCCGGATCGAGCTGGTGCACATGCCGATTCTCGGCAGAAGCCATCGAACCCTTGGCATCGGCGCAATCCGGTTCGACAGCATTGACGTTCACGCATTGCTCCCGTCGAACAAGCCTCAGGAGAAGGGAGACTCGGCAGGCGGCGCCGGGCCCGCTGCACGAG
>DATJGL010000169.1:0-17078 GCA_035495075.1 Gemmatimonadales bacterium | reverse complement strand
CTTCCACCTCCAGGAGTGCTTCCACGACCTGGGGTACAAGGCGGGGGACTTCCCCGAATCCGAGCGGGCCGCGCGCGAGACCGTGGCGCTGCCGGTGTACCCCGAGCTGACGCCGGAGCAGCAGGCGTACGTGGTGGAGCGCATCGCCGCGTTCCACCGGGGGCAGTGAGATGGACCTGCGCGGGCGGCGGGTCCTGGTGATCGGCGGAGCCGGCTTCATCGGCTCCCACGTGGTCGAGCAGCTCGTCCGGGAGGACGTGGGCGAGATCATCGTCTACGACGACTTCACCCGGGGCACCGTGAAGAACCTCGAGACGGCGCTGCGCGACCCGCGGGTGAAGATCTTCGAGCTGGGCGGGAACATCCTGCACACGGACTTGCTGGACACCGCGATGAAGGGCGTCGACTGCGTCTTCCATCTCGCGGCGCTCTGGCTGCTGCATTGCAACGACTTCCCGCGCTCGGCCTTCGAGGTCAACATCCGCGGCACCTTCAACGTGCTCGAGGCGTGCGTGGCGAACCGGGTCGGGCGCCTCATCTATTCTTCGTCGGCGTCGGTCTACGGGGATGCCGTCGAGATCCCGATGACCGAGGAGCACCCCTTCAACAATCGCACCTTCTACGGCGCCACGAAGGTGGCCGGCGAGCAGATGTGCCGCGCCTTCCACCAGCGCTATGGGCTTGACTACGTGGGCCTCCGGTACATGAACGTCTACGGGCCACGGCAGGACATGAAGAGCGTCTATACGACCGTGATCATGAAGGTGCTGGATCGGATCGACCAGGGGCTCCACCCGATCGTCTACGGAGACGGCTCGCAGACGTACGATTTTGTATACGTCGAGGATATCGCCCGGGCCAACGTGCTCGCGGCAAAGGGCGACGTGTCCGACCGTTGCTACAACGTGGGGCGCGGGGTGGGGACGACCGTGCGGGAACTGGTTGAGCGTCTGCTCCGGCTCACCGGGTCTGCCCTGACGATCCAGTACGAGGCGGCCGGCCAAACCTTCGTGACGCAGCGGATCGGGAGCATCGCCAGCGCCAAGCGCGATCTCGGCTTCGAGGCGACCACGGAGCTCACGGACGGGCTCGGCCGGCTAATGGCGTGGCGTCGGGCTCAGCAGCAAACGGAGGGCTGCCGGTCATGAATATCCCGGTCACGAGACCGCATTTCGATCAGACTGAAGAAGAAGCCGTCATCGAGGTCCTTCGCTCGGGTTGGGTGTCCCAGGGGCCGAAGGTCGCCCGCTTCGAGGCGGCGCTTGCTGAATATCACGAAGCGAAGTTTGCGGTCGCGACGACATCCTGCACCACCGCACTGCACCTGGTGCTGGCCGCGCTCGAAATCGGCCCCGGCGACGAGGTCGTGCTGCCTGCGTTCACCTTTGTCGCTACCGCAAACGCGGTCGAGTATCTGGGGGCGACGCCTGTATTCGCGGATATCGAGATCAATACCTTCAACGTCTCCCCGGAATCGATGAAGTCGAAGTTGACGCCCCGGACCCGCGCAATCATCCCGGTTCACCTGTTCGGGCTGAGCGCCGACATGGATCCGATCATGGCGCTGGCCCGTGAGAGGCGGCTAGCAGTGATCGAGGATGCGGCCTGCGCCGTGGGCACCCGGTATCGGGGACGGCGCGTCGGGGCGCTGGGCACCGCTGGCGCGTTCAGCTTCCACCCGCGGAAGGTGATCACCACTGGCGAGGGCGGGGCGGTCACAACGAATGACGAGACCCTTTACCGGCGCATGTGCATCCTCAGGAATCATGGGGCGAGGCTTTCCGATCTCGAGCGCCACCGCTCCGACGCCTTCACTCTCCCCAAATATGACAAGGTTGGCTTCAACTACCGGATGACTGATCTGCAGGCGGCGATCGGGCTCGTCCAGCTCGGAAAGGCCGACAAGCTCATCGCGCAGCGGCAATCGCTCGCGAGACGATACACCAACGCCTTCGCAAATCTTCCCGGCTTGCGGACGCCGACCGAGCCTGACGGCGACACGCACCCCTACCAGTCATACGTGCTGCTGGTCGAGGCGAGCGCGCCGCGATCCCGGGACGAGCTTGCCACGGCATTGAGCGCGGCGGGTATCTCGGTGCGTCAGGGGACCCATGCGGTTCATGCGCTCGGCTACTACCGGCGCAAGTACAACCTGAAGGAATCCGATTGTCCCGGCGCCTGGATGGCGGATCGTAACAGTCTGACTCTTCCCCTGTATCCGGACATGGACGAGGCCGCCCAGGATCGCGTGATTGCCGCGGTCAGGGATCTCTGGCGGTGACCTCGTCCGGCTTCGCGACGACCGCCTGACGTCATGTGCGGCATTGTCGGCGTCTGCCATCTGAACGGCGAGCCCGCATCGCCGGACATCCTCAGACGAATGACCGATGTAGTCCGGCATCGTGGCCCCGATGACGAGGGAATCCATTGCGACGGCCCGGTGGGGCTGGGAAGCCGACGGCTCGCGGTCATCGATCTGACGGTGGCCGGGCACCAGCCGATGGCCGCCGAGGCGGGCGCGGCAGTGCTCGTCTACAACGGCGAGCTCTACAACTTCAAGGAGCTGCGGGCAGAGCTCGAGGGAGTCGGACGTCGGTTCAAGTCCCGGTCGGATACCGAAGTCGTGCTGCGCGCCTACGAGGAATGGGGAGAGTCGTGCCTCGATCGGTTCAACGGTCACTTCGCGTTCGCGATCTGGGATCGGCCGAGGCAGCGGTTGTTCCTGGCCCGCGATCGATACGGAGTGAGGCCTCTTTACTACTACCACGGCGACACGCGATTTCTGTTCGCCTCGGAGGTCAAGGCGATCCTGGCGTATCCAGGATTAGCCCGGGCCGTGAGCCATCCGGCTCTGAGCGAGTATTTCACCTTCCAGAACATCCTCACCGACCTCACCCTGTTCGAAGGTGTGAAGCTGCTGCCGGCCGGTTGCTGGCTGAGAGTGGACCTGCGGTCAGGTGGGCGTGTGTCGCAAACGCGCTACTGGGACTTCAAGTTTCCGCAGGAGCCAGAGAGGCTGTCGGAGACGGACGCCGCAGATGAGCTCTTGCGGCTGTTCACGCAGGCGGTGAAGCGCCAGCTCGTGAGTGACGTGCCTCTGGCCTGCTACCTGAGCGGCGGGATGGATTCAGGTTCGATAACCGCGGTCGCTCGGCGGGAACTGGGCCGGCTCTCGACCTTCACCATGGGCTTCGACCTGTCCTCCGCGTCCGGTCTCGAGCTCGGCTTCGACGAGCGTGCGCGGTCGGAAGTACTGGCGAATCTTCTCAAGACCGAGCACTACGAGATGGTGTTGCACGCCGGCGACATGGAGCAGGTGATGCCCGAGCTGATCTGGCATCTGGAGGATCTACGTGTCGGGCAGTGCTATCCCAACTACTACGTCGCGAGGCTCGCCAGCAAGTTCGTGAAGGTCGTGCTCTCGGGCGCCGGGGGGGACGAGCTCTTCGGCGGCTATCCCTGGCGGTACTACCGCAGCGTCGGCAGCAGAGACGGGCAGGCTTTCTACAGGAACTACTACGATTTCTGGCAGCGACTGGTCCCTGACGACGAGAAGCCGGAGTTGTTCAACGGCGAGACCTGGCGCCACTTGAAGGACCATTCCGGCTTCGATGTGTTCCGGAGTGTTCTCGAGCCCGCTGACATGCCGCTGACCACGAACGAAGACTTCGTCAACGCGTCCCTCTATTTCGAGCTGAAGACGTTCCTGCACGGCATCCTCCTCGTCGAGGATAGAGTCAGCATGGCGCATTCGCTCGAGGCGCGGGTGCCCTTTCTTGACAACGACCTCGTCGAGTTCGCGCTGCACCTGCCGCCTCGTTTCAAACTGCGGCATCTCGACCGGATTCCGCAGCCGGTCGACGAGGACGAGCCGGGCAAGCGGCTCCGCTACTACCAGACGACAGGTGACGGCAAGTGGATCCTGAGGCAGGCGATGCGGCCGCTGATCCCTGCAGAAGTGGCCGAGCGCACCAAACAAGGGTTCAGTGCACCCGATGCGAGCTGGTTTCGGGGGGAGAGTATTGACTACGTCAACCGGCTGCTACGGGATCCCAAGGCGTGCATCTACGAGTACGTGAACCCCGGATACGTCGCCCGCCAGCTTGACGAGCACACCGGCGGCCGCCAAAATCGCCGACTCTTCATCTGGTCGCTCCTGAGTCTTGAATGGTGGCTCCGGACATTCCTCCGGTGAACCGCCGATGGGGAAGGAACTAGGAATGGATCTCGAATCGATTCGGGAGCACTGGTGCAAGGTGGGCGGAGAGTTATCTGCGACGGAGAAGATCACCGGAACGACTCGCGATCCGATCCTTGGTGTCCTCGAGGAGGAGCGACTCGCGAAGTACCTGCGCCTAGACGATACAGTCCTCGAGATTGGCTGTGGCGACGCTGCGCATACGGTGAGATATGCGAGGCAGGTGAAGTGGATCTTCGGGTTAGATGTTGCGGACACCCTCATTGCGCATGCTCGACAGAGAGCGGAAAGAGCCCGCATTGACAATGTTCAGTTCGTTGTCGGATCTGTGCTTGATCTTGAGCGAATCTTTCGTGGTAGTGATATCGACTGCGTACTTTCGCAGCGGTGTCTTATCAACCTGCCTACCTGGGAGCATCAGCAGGAGGCGCTGTTGAAGATCCACGGGGTTCTTCGTCGAGGGGGAGTATTCCTGATGACGGAGGGTTTTCAGGACGAGTTAGACAATCTGAACCAGGTGAGACAAGGGGTGGGACTATCGGCCATCAACGTCGTCAGCTATAACCGCAATCTTCGGCACGACGAATTCGACTCATTCATAGCCACGTATTTTGAGGTCGAAACTGTTCAGGATTACGGGCTGTATCTCTTGCTGTCGAGGGTTTTCCACCCGCTGGCAGTATCGCCGGGGGAACCGCGCCATGATTCGCGACTAAATGAAGTTGCAGGTCTCTTGGAGCGAGCAGTGGATTTGGAGGAGTGTCGGCGCTTTAGCTACAACCTGCTCTATGTCTTGAGACGGAGATGAAGGATGAGAGTTGGCTAGTTTAGCGTGCCTTTGGAAGTCCCGGCAGGACAGCGGGCTGGAGGTGGTCGTGTGAAGCAGGGCCGGCGAGGGTTGGAGGCCTGTTTGAGTCTTTTTGCATGCCCGGCCTGCGGTGACGGCCTGACTTTGGACGTCTTTGACAATGATGAGGATGGAGTCTGTCAGGAATGCTTGCTCGTGTGTCGACGAGCTGGACACTGGTATTCGGTCAGCGATGGGTCCCCCGTTTGCTACGACTGGGACCGTTGCGCCCCGATGACGAGCCGTACGGTTAGGGCGGAGTCGCCCGGCATCGAGAATCAGTTGCCTTGACGCGCGCCTATTCTCTGGAGACGTACAGGTCGATCATGCGGCTGGCGTTGTCGTCCGGGTACCGCATGGCTCCATTCTCGCTCCCGCCCTCGAAGACAGAGCGGCGGATCTACCTCCGTCACGATGTGGATTACTCGCTCGAGATGGCGCTGCGCTTGGCGGAGGTGAATGCGGAGCTGGGCATCCGTGGAACTTTCTGCGTGTTGCTACGGTCCCAGATTTACAACCTGCTGAGCGACAGATCGCTCTCGGCGTTGGAGCAGATAGCTGCGCTGGGTCAGAACCTTGGGTTGCACGCGTCTGTTGCTCCGACGCTGCCGGACAACGGTGCTGTCGAGTCGAGTATACGAGCAGATTTTGAATTTGTTCAGTACAACTGCTCGGTCGTGAGCGCGGTCTGTTCCTGGCACAACCCGACGCCGGTGGTATTGGACCGATACCTCGCAAGTCCGACGATAGGTGGCCTGGTGAATGCGTACTCCGCGTCCTTTGTTCGGGAGATCCCGTACTACTCGGACTCCAACATGCGCCACTCGGTCGAGGACTTCATGCGCCTCGTAGGGGAAGGCGGGTCGCCGTGCATGCAGCTGCTGTTGCATCCGCTGAACTGGGTCGCCGGTGGACAGAGCATGCGGGACGTCTTTTCGGGCACATGGCCCTACATCATCCGGGAACGTGAGCAGGACATTCGCACCAACCATTTCTACGCGGTCGCGTTGCCTGAGGGAATGCCGGACAGCGTCCTACGGGCATTTACAGAGGAATGGTGCCGGGCTGCCGAGGGGAGGGACGGATGACGGACGGAATCGCGGGTATGCGGGGCGAGCATGTGGCGTTGACGCCGCTGAGCGCTGGCGATCTGCCCGTCATGTTGGGCTGGATCAATGATCGGAGCGAAGTGCTCTGGAACGCCCCTTACCGTCCCGTCACAGAGGCTCAGCATGCCGAGTGGTTCGGGGCAATTCAGCGGCAGAAGGACACCGTGATCTTCGGTGTTCGCCTGCTCGACGCTCAGCGGCTCATCGGATCGTGTCAGCTGCACAGCATCAACGACATTCATCGAAGCGCAGAGCTTCAGATCAGACTGGGTGAGTCGGAGGGGCGAGGCCACGGGTATGGGACCGAAGCGGTGCAGCTCTTGCTGGACTTCGCCTTCAGAGACCTGAATCTGCACCGAGTCTACGTGCACGTGCTCGGCACGAATGGACGGGCATTGCGGCTCTACGAGAAGGTGGGGTTCGTTCGTGAAGGAACGCTTCGTGAAGCCGCCCACATCGACGGTCGATATGTGGATATCGCACTACTTGGAATCTTGCGTGATGAGCAGACTCGGAGCTAGAAAACTGGTTGCGATTCACCAGCCGAACTTTTTTCCGTGGCTGGGTTATTTCGACAAGATCGCCAGAGCGGACATTTTCATCGTCCTGGACAATGTGCAGTTCTCGAAAACCGGGGGAACGTGGTCGAACCGGGTTCGGATCCTGCTGGAGGGACGGCCTACCTGGGCAACTCTACCAGTGGAGCGCTCGTTCCACGGCGTGCGGCTCGTGCGTGAGATGCGGGTCGCGAACGGGCCGTGGCGGGTCCGACTTCTGCGGGCATTCCGGGGCGCGTATCGACGAGCGCCCTACTTCCATGAGGTATTTCCGCTCGTTGAAGAGTTGATCGAGACGCCGACCGATATGGTGGCTGAGTTCAATCTGACGGTCGTCCGAGCACTGACCACCCGCCTCGGTCTGGATCCAGGCAAGCTGATCGTGGGTTCTACGCTCGGCGTCGAGGGAGCCGGCACTGACCTGCTCGTGAATGCAGTGCAGGCGGTGGGCGGCAGCGGGTATCTGTGCGGTGGTGGTGCGCAAGGCTATCAGGATGACGAGAGGTTCGGACGGGCAGGAATTGGGCTTGTTCAGCAGGTGTTCCGGCATCCCGTGTACCCACAGCTCGGCGCGGGCGAGTTTGTGCCGGGGTTGTCCATCATCGACGCGATGATGAACTGCGGCTTTGTCGGGACGCGGGAGCTGATCGTTGGAGCAAACGCGGGGACCGAAGGGCGTTTGGGAGCCGCGTCGGGCAGGTGGTGCGGCTGATGGCCACGATGGGGCGCATACGTCGGGCTATCCGGAGAATGCTGCGGGAGCGGCCTCGGGCGAGAGGAGCGGCCGGCTCTCGCGTACGCAGTGTCCTGTTCCTTCGTAACAGCTACTACCATTTCTACTACTTGGCCGAGGCACTTCGTCGACGCGGCTGGGACGCTCTGACGGTGAGCACTGACGATCCCGAGGGACCGCATGCGAACTACTACCATGGCGAGGACGTGAATCTCTGGGATGCCGACCCTAAACGCTTTCGGAAGAACATCGAGGATTGCTACTGGGATGCGCTCGAGCGCTTTGCTTTGCTGCATTTTGCTGGTGACGGGCTGCTGACGTTCTTCCCCATCTCCCCAGAGGACTGGGAAGCAGAGGAACCGTGGGACATCGTGGAGTGGCGTCGCAGCGGTCGGAAGATTGCCTATACGATCAGCGGCTGCAATAGCGGCGTCGCACAGTCTACGGTGGCTCGGTGGTCAGCCCTGGGCGGTTCGGTTGTATGCGACAAGTGCCCCTGGCAGCTGACACCGACAGTCTGCAATGACGCAAAGAACCTCGCGTGGGGCCGCAAGGTTGATCGCTACTGCGATGTGATCTTCACGGAAGGGTCTCCGGCCCTGGACTATCAGGCCATCCACAAGGCAGTGAGGGAACCGACCACGATGTGCCTGGACCCGGAGTTCTGGAAGCCTGACCTCGCCGTCCCGGATCACCTGAAGATCAAGCGCAGTGACAACGAACTGCTCGTGTACCACTCCTTCGGGAACTATGACCTCCGAACGGCGCACGGCCGGAACATCAAGGGGACTGGAGCGATAGAAGCCGCGATTGCGCGCTTGCAGGCCGAGGGAAGGGCCGTCCGGCTCATCTTCGTGACCGATGTCAAGAACACGGAGGTTCGGTACCTCCAGGCCCAAGCCGACGTGATCGTCGATCAGCTGAACTACGGACGATACGGCGCGACGGCCCGGGAAGCGATGATGTTGGGCAAGCCCACGATTTGCTATATCAATCGTAGCGAACCGAAGCCCGCCGACAAGCTGCGGTCTACGCAGGAGCTGCCACTGGTGTCTGCGACAGAGGAGACGGTCTACGAAGTCCTCCGTGATCTTCTACTTGACCGGGAGCGGCGTCGCCGTCTCGGCGTGGCCGGGCGCGCATTCGCGATGAAGTGGCATAGTGCCGATGCCTGCGCGGAGCGGTACGAGGCCATCTATGACTCCGTGATGGGTGGGCAGTTCGGCGGCCAGGCCTCGAGGCCGGAAACCGAAGAGGCATGCAAATCCTAGGCTTCGACCGGGCAGATGCCCTACGGCTGCTGAACTTCCTCAAGATGGGCCTGCGGGACCGATTCCTCGGGTCGACGCTGGGACTCGTGTGGGCCATCGTCAACCCGCTCCTCATGATGGGCATCTTCACATTCGTGTTCGCGTTCGTATTTCGCTCGCGCTTGCCGGGAGCGGAGACGAGCCTGTCGTTCGTCATCTGGCTGATCAGCGGATACGGGCCATGGCTGGCGATCAGCGATAGCCTGGCGACGAGCACAGGCGCGGTGACCGGCAACAGCGGCCTGGTCAAGAACCTCGCCTTCAAGACCGAGCTGCTGCCCATCGCCGGTAGCCTGATGGGGCTGGTCCCGCTCGCGGTGAGCACCTGCTATCTGGTGGCGCTCCTCGTGTTGAGCGGAACGCGGCCATCGTTGAGCTGGCTCGCCATCCTCCCGGTGCTCGTCTTGCAGTTCGTGTTTATCACTGGCATCGGCCTCTGCCTCGCTGCGGTCAATGTGTTTGTCCGGGATACCGCCATGGTGTTACCGAACGTCCTGATGATCTTGCTGTTCAGCTCGCCGATCTTCTACCCGCTGAGCGAGTTCCCGAAGGTGCTGCAGGGAGTCTTGCAGTTCCATCCGTTCCAGGTAATTGCCGAGGGCTACCGGCAGCCGCTCTTGCATCGGGCGTGGCCGGCGCCTTGGAGCCTCGCCTACCTGGCCGTTCTCTCGGCGATGGCGTTCCTCGGGGGCCTGGTGTTCTTCCGCAAGCTGAAGGGATATTTCGATGCCCGGATCTAGTGGGGCGGGAGGGCTGCTCGCGACAGCGGTACCGGGCGCGGCGCGCGACGAGGAAACGATGAGCCGGTCGGTTGTCGAGTGTCGGGACCTGAGCAAGACCTTCGTGTTGCTCGACGGCCAGTCGATCTGGCCGGTGATCCTCGGTGGCCACTTCGTGAAGGGCTTTCCCGCGGTGCGCGATGTGACGCTCCAGGTCCGCCAGGGCGAGTTCCTGGGTGTGCTGGGCCGCAATGGCGCGGGCAAGAGCACGCTGCTGCGGACGCTCGGCGGTGTGTACGCCCCGACCTCGGGGACCGTGAGGGTCGCAGGACCGCTGTCGGCGATCTACGAGCTCGGGATGGCGGGCAACGAGCTGCTGACCGGACAGGACTTCGCGAGTCGGTGGCTGGCACTCCACGGGAGCGGACGGCGGCAAGTCGACCGACTTCTGAGTGAGATCGCCGAGTTCGCCGAGTTAGGAGAGTATTTCGACAACCCTATCTACACTTACTCCGCCGGAATGAAGGCCCGCCTGTTCTTCTCGGTAGCCACGTCTTTGCCCGGGCAGATCTACCTCATCGACGAGGTTCTTTCCGTGGGCGACGAGCACTTCCAGACGAAATGCTGGCGCCGCCTGCGGGAGCGACTGGCGGCGGGGGCCTCGGGAATTCTCGCCACCCACGACTGGACGTCGGTGCTCAAGTTGTGTCGTGAAGCCTGCGTTCTGGAGCGCGGCCGCATAGTGGATCGGGGTTCGAGTCCGGCGGTTGTTCAGCGCTACCTCGGTCTGCCTCAACCACGTGGGGACGCCGCAGCGTTTGCAGCCCATCTGCCATCGGCGTACTGCGCGTTGGCCGAGGAGGACACGACGCTGTCCATCCCGATCGACGTGAAGGTGACCTCGCCAGTCTGGTTCGCTTGCTCCGTCGAGAGCTTCCGGCAAGGCATCGGCTGGAGCCATCTGCTGCAGGTGGAGCCGCGCCCCGTCGCATCCACGCCTGGCCTGTATGAGGTCGCGGTGACTATTCCGACACTGCCCCTCAGCCCCGGGGAGTACTCGCTCAACCTCTTTCTGAGCGAGCGCGGTGCGGAGGGGACCTTTGTGCCTCTGGATGTCCGGAGCTGGACTTACGGGAACGATCTGGCGTTCGCGGTTGCCGGGAAGCCGCGGGAGAGCGTGAGCGTCCTACCGCTGCGCTGGCGGGGTGGGCGGACCCAGTCGTGAGCTACCGCATCCGGGTGGAGGGAGTGACCAAGCGGTACGAGCTGACGACCTCGCGCCCGCTCCCGCGTGCTGCTCGCCCGCTTCTTCGCCTGCTCGGAGTGCGACACGAGGCGGCGCGAGGTGTCGATCACAAGATGGCGCTCGACGGCGTCTCGTTTAGCGTCACGGAAGGGGAGCGAGTCGGGATCATAGGCGAGAACGGAGCCGGGAAGTCCACTCTCCTCCACCTTCTCGCGGGGGTCGCAGCGCCGACGGGGGGCTCGGTCGAAGTCGATGGTCGTGTGCATGCGGCGCTGACCCTCGGTCTCGCCCTGCGGGAGGACCTAACGGGCCGGGAGAATCTCTACCTCGACGCCGAAGTCCAGGGGCGGACCAGGGCCCAGACGAATACCGTCATCGACCGGATGATCACGTTCGCCGACCTCGGCGACTTCATCGACCAGCCGGTCCGCACATACTCTTCCGGAATGAAGGCGCGCCTGGCCTTCACCAGCCTGGTCTTCGTCGAGCCGGAGATCCTGCTCATCGACGAGATGCTATCGGTGGGTGACTACTGGTTTTCGCAGAAAGCGACCCACGCGGTGCGCGAGCTCTGCAGCAAGGGGCGAATCGTGATGCTCGTCTCCCACAATCTCGAGTCCATGGTCAGCATGTGCTCCCGCTGCCTGTGGCTGGATGGGGGACGACTGGTCGCGGACGGGGACCCCGCGCAGGTCACGACTGCCTATCGCGAACGGGTGCGTCAGCGCGACGAGGTCGAGACGGCGGCCAAGTTCTCGACGCAGGGGCAAGAGTGGGCGCTCGATAGCGCTGTGCGGATCAAGCGGGTGACGGTCGGTTCGAGTCGTCGGTCGGGCCCAGCCAGCGTCCTGAGCGTCGGCGAGGACGCGTGGATCAGTGTGGAGCTGAGGGTTGACCAGGCACGAGATGACCATGACCTTCGACTCTGGATCGAGCGGCTGGACGGCCTGCGGATCACCGAGAATCGCTGGTCGGAGTCTGGCGGCGTCCTGAGCTCGTTGGCTGGGCGGGTCGAGGTAGTGGCCGAGATGGCACCGATGATCCTCGGACCCGGCCTCTACCGCGTCCAGGCCGAGCTGGTGAGCGCTGAGACCACGGTGGCGACCGCGGGGGCGGTGTTCAAGGTCGTATCCGAGCGCAATCTCGTCGGAGGGCAACCCGCGCTCTGGGTGCCCATGGAGGTGTCGTGCCGGCCGAGGGCGGCGCCGGCCGAGCGATGAGAGCGGGCGGAGACGAGTCGTGAGAGACCGGATAAGAACTCTCTACCTCGACGCCAATGGATGTGGCCGCCAGGTGATCCGGGCCGATACCGTTCTCCGAGGGGTCTTCGGCTACCGGGACGGGGCGGCGCCGCCGTGGGTCCTCCGACGCTCGACGCGGGCGGCGGAGCTCTTCTCGTACCTGCGGCAGTTCCAGGCGCACGTGTCGTACACGATCGACTGGCGGGAGGCCTTCTGCGAGGCGCCAGAGCTGGACGTGGAGGTGTGCAACATCAACAACCTCGTCCACTACGGACGCTGTCTCCTGACCCTGCGTCGGTACGACCTCGTCGTGGTGTCACACGCGGCGGCGGGAGACGACATGACGGTGCTGCTCAGGTCCGCGCACTGGCTCCGCCGACGTCGTGGGAAGCTGGTGATGTTCATCGGCAACGAATACGACCTCCTCGACGAGAAGATCGGCTTCATCGAGGCGGTCGGAGCGGAGTTCATCTGCAGTCAGCTGCCGACCCCGGCCGCACGGTACCTGTATCGGGAGTGCGGCGGGAGCCGGATTCTCTCGATGCCACACGCGTTGAACCCGAAGGTCTATCAGCCCCGGTGCGGGACCGAGCGACCGGTGGACATCGGCTTCATCGGAGATGTGTATTGGCCCTTCGTTGGCGACCGGGAGCGGACAGATCTCATTGAGGCCTTCGAGCGAGATGGAGCCCGTTGGGGGCTCAAGTGCCAGATCCGGAAGCTGCGCATAGCCCGGGCCGAGTGGGCCGGGTTCCTGAACACGTGCAAGGGTACGATCGGGGCCGAGTCCGGTACCTACTACCTGAATGACCGGGGGCGCCTGCTTGCGGCGGCGCGCGAGTACAACCTGCTGCAGCACCGGGAGGCCTCGTTCGACGAGGTCTTCGAGAAGTTCTACCGCGGCCAGCCACGGGAGGTGTCGGGGAAGAGCATCTCGTCCCGGCACTTCGAGCCCATCGGGACCAAGACGTGCCAGATCCTGCTGGAGGGCGAGTACAACGGGGTGCTCGCGGCGGACGAGCACTACATCAGTGTGCGGAAGGACCGGTCTAACCTGGACGAGGCGGTGCGTCGATTCAGGGACGAGGGCTACCGACAGACGATCGCCGAGCGCGCGTACGAGCACGTCATGACCAATCACACCTACGCGCATCGTGTGCGCTCGGTACTCGCGGCGGTCGGGACGTGAAGCGGCCATAGCCCATGTGTGGGATCGCAGGCATCTACCACTTCGACCCTGACGCGCGCGCGGATGAGGCCCTGCTCCGCCGGATGGCGGATCTCCTCGCGCATCGAGGACCCGACGACGCGGGCCTGTACCGGTCCGGCCCGGTGGGCCTGGGCCATCGACGACTGTCGATCATCGACCTGTCGGCGGCCGGCCATCAACCGATGGGCAATGCCGACGGCAGCGTCTGGATCACCTACAACGGCGAGTGCTACAACCACCAGGGCTTCGTTGGGGACCTCGAGGGGCGCGGCCACCGGTTCCGGTCAAGCTCGGATACCGAGACGCTTCTCTGCCTGTACGAGGAATACGGCCCAGACTTCCTGACGAAGCTCGACGGCATGTTTGCGCTCGCCATCTGGGACGCCCAGCGCCGGCGGCTGCTCCTGGCCCGGGACCGGCTGGGCATCAAGCCGCTCTTCTATTACCACGATCGAGAGCACGTGGTGTTCGCATCGGAGCTCAAGGCCCTGCTCGCCGATCGCAGCGTCCCCTCCGAGCTCAGCGAGGTGGCTCTCGCGGATTTCCTCCATCTGATGAGCATCCCGGACCCGCAGGGGATCTTTCGAGGGGTGCGGAAGCTCCTCCCCGGACACTACCTGCTGGTCGAGGACGGACGGGTGCGGGAGCGGCCGTATTGGGAGGTCCCGATGGTGGAGCCGGCCCGCGAGATCGGCCTCGCCACCGCCTGCCAGGAGTTCGAGGCGGTGTTTGCGCGGGCGGTGACGTCACACCTGCTCGCGGACGTGCCGGTGGGCGCGTTCCTGAGCGGGGGCGTGGACTCGGGGGCGGTGGTGGCCATGGCCGCCCCCAACACCGCCAAGCCCATGATGACCTTCGCCAGCACCTTCCGGGGGCACGCGGAGTTCGACGAGAGCCCGTACGCCCGCCAGGTGGCTTCGCTCTACCGGACGGAGCACCACGAGTTCGATCTGACCCCGAATCTCGTCGAGGCGCTGCCGCGGATCGTCTGGCATGCGGACGAGCCCTTCGCGATCTCGTCTGCGCTGCCGCTGTACTTCCTCGCCCAGCTGGCCCGTCAGCAGGTGAAGGTCGTGCTCACGGGTGACGGGGGCGATGAGATCTTCGCGGGCTACACGTGGCGGCACGTGCACTTCCCGGAAGCCGGCGCGGGTCTGCTCCGACGGTGGCGCCGGCTCGCGCGGCGGCTGCTCAACGGGCTGACGGGTCGCGGCGGACCGATGGATGCCGTCGGGCCCAGGCCCTCCACAGGCCGCGACGACCGCTATGTGCGCTCCTTCTGCTGCTATCAGGACGAGGAGCTCGATGGGCTGTTGACGGACGAAGCGGCAGCGCGAGTCCGACGCGCCTGGGTCGGCAACATCACGCAGCGCTACTACGACCAGTTCGCGGACGCCGACCAGCTCCGGCGCAAGCTCTACACCGACGTGAAGTCGACCCTCGTCAGCGAGATGCTGACCAAAGTGGACCGGATGACCATGGCGTCGGGCCTCGAGGCACGGGTCCCTTTCCTGGACCATCATCTGCTGGAGTGGGCTTTCCAGATCCCCAGCGGCTACAAGATGAGAGGCCGGGAGGGCAAGCTGGTGGTCAAGAAGGCGATGGAGCGGTACTTGCCGTCCGAGCTGCTCTACCGGCCCAAGCACGGCTTCAATGTGCCGATGCCGGTGTGGATGCGGGGCGAGTTGCGGGAGTTCGTCCAGGACAGCCTCGCCGAGGAGACCGTCAAGCGGCGGGGACTCTTCCGGCCCGACCGGGTGACGCGGCTCGTGCAGGACCATCTCGCCGGCCGGACGGATGCGTCGAACAGGATCCTCGTCCTCCTTATGATGGAGCTCTGGTTCGAGCGGTTCGTGGATCGCCGGGCCGAGCTGTACCCGGCGGGAGCCTGAGATGGAGCGCCGGCCCCTGACGATCTGCGCGATCGGCTCGTCGAGCAGTACCCACGTGGTGTCCCGTGTCAAATGCTTCGCCGACCGGGGTCACCGCGTCTTCCTCATCTGCGATTCCCGGGCCGGGATCGAGGGCGTGACCGAGCTGGTGCCCTCGGGCCGTTCGATCCGCGGCTTGCGCTCACTGAGCCTGCTGCTGAGCGTGCCGGGACTCATACGGCGCTGCCGGCCCGACGTGATCCATGTCCACTTCGCCTATAGCCCGTTCGCCTGGATGGCCGCGGTTGCCGATCGTCACCCGCTGGTGGTGAGCGTGATGGGCGGGGATATCCTTTTCGACGAGCAGGGCAGTCCGACACCGAGCGGCCGCCGGCTGACGCTCCGGTTGCTGGAAAGCGCGGACCTGATCACCGCCAAGTCGGACTTTCTCATCGGGGCGCTCGATCGGCTTGGCGGGTTCGGCGCCAAGGCCATCAAGGTGGTATGGGGCGTGGATCTGAAGCATTTCCGCCGCGTCGCTGCCGGGGTTCTCCGGACCGCCCTCGGGCTCGAGCCGGAGGACCGGGTGATCCTGAGTCCGAGAATCCTCCAGCGCTTCTACAACGTGCACGTGGTCGTCGAGGCCATGCCCCGGATTCTCGCGTCGATCCCCGAAGCTCGGCTACTGATCACGGAGTACCAGGCCGATCCGACCTACCGGGGCGAGATCTCCCGCCGCGTGGAAGCGCTGGGGCTCGGGGAGCACGTGCGGTTCGTCGGCTCGGTCCCGCACCACGAGATGCCACAGCACTACAGCCTCGCCGACGTGACGGTCGCCGTGCCCCCGTCCGACGGCCTCCCGCAAACGCTCCTCGAGGGAATGGCCTGCGGAACTCCGAGCATCCTGTCGCACCTTCCGCGTTATGGGGAGCTGGTCAAGCACGGCGAAAGTGCCCTGTTCGTGGACATCTCGCCCGAGAGCATCGCGGAAGCCGTGATCCGCATGCTCGAGGACGCCGAGCTGCGGGAGCGGATCGCCCGTGCCGCGCGTGAGATCGTGGCGACCCACGCCGATTTCGTTCGCGACGTACACCGCGTGGAGACGAAGTATTACGAGCTGTCGACGCGGGCCCGGCGCCGCCGGCCGGGACACTTCCGACGGGCGCGGATCATCGGCGAGATGGTGCGCTATCTGGTGACGCGCGTGAGGCCGTTACCGGGACGCGCGTGCTCGAGGGCCGAACCTTGACGAGGCGGGGGATGGCTCTTGCGCAGCGGGTTATCGGGCTCGTCAGGCGATCCAGCCTACAGCCACAGACCTCGCAGGAGTTCTGGTCGGCCTTCAACGTGACGGGTCACCGCCGTTTCCGCGACCGGGAGGAATCCTTGCGGTACTTCTGGTGGCGGTCCGAGCAGTATTTCGACTACCTCGAGCACATGCCGGTCACGGGACAGGACGGCAAGGTCGTGCTCGACTATGGCTGTGGCCCCGGGCACGACCTGGTGGGTTTCGTCGAATATTCGAGACCGTCGCGGCTGATCGGGATGGACGTGTCCGCAGCGTCTCTGCGGGAGGCGGAGGATCGTCTCGCGCTGCACGGCGCGAAGCCAGAAATAGTACGCATCAGCGAGAGTACAGCGCGGCTGCCGCTGCCAGACGCATCGATCGACTATGTTCACTGTTCGGGTGTACTCCATCACGTGCCCGATGTTTTGGCGGTGCTGCGAGAGTTCCGGAGAGTGCTACGGCCCAATGGCCAAGGTCGGATCATGGTGTACAACTATGAGTCCGTCTGGCTTCACCTCTACGCCGCGCACATGCTCCGCTTCACGCACGCGGAGGGGCCCCGGCAGACGGTCCGGGAGGCGTTCCGGCGGAGTACCGATAGCGAGGACTGTCCGATCAGCGAGGCGTGGACACCCAGCCAGGTCTCGGACATGTCCGCGCAGGCCGGCTTCGTCTGCCGCCACCTCGGGAACGCCGTCTCGCTCCATGAGCTCATCATCTTACCGAAGCGCTTCGAGGCAATCCTTAAC
>DATJGL010000168.1:0-5778 GCA_035495075.1 Gemmatimonadales bacterium | reverse complement strand
CCACCACGGACATCTTCACAGCGGTGATCAACGGCCGGGCGTGGCCACTCACGGAGCGATTCGACCTCGTCACCGGCGACACGGTGCACTGGCGCTGGATCAACCCCACGGTAGACAACCACCCGATGCACCTGCACGGCTTCTTCTACCGGGTGGACGCAAAAGGCTCCGGGCTGGCCGACACGAGCTACGCTCCCGACCAGCAACGCATGGTCGTGACGCAGCGGCTGGATCCGGGCGCCACGATGGCTATGACCTGGTCGCCCACGACCCAGGGCAATTGGCTGATGCACTGCCACATTCACGGGCACACCGAGGCGGACCCGAGGGGCGGGCTTCTGGTCTCGCCTCATGCGCCGCACTCCGGCGCTGGACACGGGACGAGCGACCTCGCCGGTATGGACGACATGGCCGGACTCCTGCTCGGCATTCGGGTCCGGCCCGCAACGACCATCTCTCTCGGTGAAAACCATGATGTGGCGCCGACTCACCGGCTGCGCCTGGGCATCGGCCCTTCAGTGCTGCGTCCGGACGGTATGCACGTGAGGGTCTCGCTCACCGACCCCAACGGCACGGTGCCGGATATCGGCACGCCCGGTCCCCCGATCGTGCTCACCCGAGGGGAGCCCGCCGAGGTAACCGTAGTGAACGGACTGGACGAGGCGACGGCCATCCACTGGCACGGGATCGAGCTCGAGAGCTACTACGACGGTGTGGCAGGATGGAGCGGCGCCTCAGAGCGGGTCGCGCCGCAAATCGCTCCGGGCGACTCATTCGTCGCCCGGATGACCCCCCCTCGCGCGGGAACGTTCATCTATCACGCACACAACCTCGCCAGCCAGCAGGTCGGCATCGGCCTGGTGGGCCCGCTGATCGTGCTGGAGCCGGGCGAGCGTTTGGACCCGTCGCGCGAGATCGTCTGGATCGTCGGCGGGCTTGACGTGGACGAGAACGGATTCCTGCGGTTGAACGGCACCCGCTGGCCCAAGCCAATGGCGGTGGACTCGGGCCGTACCTATCACATACGCATCATCAACATCACGGAAAACAACACCGGCGATGTGGCGCTGCTCGACGGCGAGACGCCGGTAGAGTGGACCCCGGTCGCCAAGGATGCCGCACCACTCCCTGCGATGTATCGCGCAACGGCACCGGCGAAAGTGCGGACCAGCGTGGGCGAGACCTACGACTTCGCGTGGACCCCGACTCGGCGCGGAAGGTTGACGCTCCAGGTGCGAAACAGCGGCCAGCTCATGACCGAGCAGCAGGTCGAGGTGAAGTGATGATGCCTCGCCCCACCCGGCGAGCCTGGCCCCTGATATAGAGAAACGCTCCGATCAGATTGGGAATCACCACCGCCGCCGACACCTTGGCGGTAAACGACGCCCGGTTCTGTACGTCGATGATCGGAAATATCGACAGCACCACGAACAGCAAGGTCATGAGAAACCCGGACACCGCAGCAATGCGTACCCAGATCGAGGGGCCGGTGCCCGCGCCTCGCCACCCTATGATGGGGATCACGAACATCACCAGGTAGGTCAGCGCATACAGAATCCCGTTGCTGCTGAACAAGAGCTGAAAGGCTTCCTGTTGTCCCACGCCATGCAGGCTGAGCCCGCCGAGCACGATGCTGAGCGTGCCCACCACCAGTATCGAGTTGACTGGAGTTCGATACTCGTGGTGTAGCCTCGAGAACCAGCCCGGTAGGAGCCCGTCCCATCCCACCACCATCGGGAGTCGCGTGACCGAGGTAAAGATCACGCTGGATTGAGCCAGCCGAACAAAGAGGGTCAGCAGGATGGAAGCCGACGCGAGATAGGTGACCACGCCGAACCCTCGAAACCCGAGTGCCAATACCTGCGGAATCGGGCCGATGAGATCGATCTTGTCGGGCGGAACGAATGCGAGTAGTGAGCTGGTGCCGAGGATGAACATGAGGCCCACGATCGGCGCAGCGATGACCACCGAGAGACCGATAGCCCGGGCTGGGCTCTTGGTTTCGCCGGCCAGAACGGCGATGTACTCGAATCCACCCAAAGCACCGAAGCCCATCTTGCCCAGCACATTCAGACTGAAAAGCGAAACCACCGGGAGCGTGGTGGCGAAGGGATGAAAGGCCGGCAGCGTCCCGTTCGCCAGGTGAATGACCGGCAGGATCAGCAGAGCCGCGAACATCGTCAGCATGATCACCGCGCCTGCGTTGTGTACCCACTTGCCTAGCTTGAGCCCGCGAATGGAGATCAGCATGAGCGCCGCGACGGCCGCGATTTCGGCAATCGTGGTCGCCCATTTGCTCTCTCCGATCCAGGCCGCCCGATCGCCCAGCGCATAGCGGAGAAAGTTCCCCACGATGAAACCCAGCTCAGCGGTGTTCACCAGTGCGTAGAGCCACAGGTTCCAGGCGACCATGAACCCGACGAATTCGCCCAGGCCGAGCTTGGCCCACTGGTAGAGCCCGCCCTCGAGCGGCGCGCGACGGTTCAAGTGGATGACAACGATGGCTGAAGGGATATAGAAGAAAGTGATCGCGAGAAGCCAGAAGACCACGTGGGCCGAGCCGATCTTCCCGGCGACGCCCACCCAGGTGAGGCCCACGATGTAGAGGATCTGACCCAGCACCAGGCTGGCGAGCCCGAGCTCGCGCTTCAGCTCCTGGCTTCGCTCCTCGACGCGGGCTTCGGCCTGCTCCAATTCCGCGGTCTCGCGGAGCTGAGTCGCATCTGCCATGGATTGCCGTTCGGACAGGTGCTGGGGGTCGTGCAATGTGTGCCGCGCCTCGCGGACCCGCCAGCCCGCACGCCGTCTCGCCACCATCCGCGCTGCCCAGTGCCTAGCTACCTGAGCGGGAACGTTGCAAATTCAGACCAGCCCGATCCCCGGGTACTTCCTGGATATTGTCTCGACGTCCCTAGCCGAAGCGCTGCAAGGCCAGTACGTACTCGAGCGTGAGCTCGGGCGCGGTGGCATGGCCACCGTCTACCTTGCCCGAGACCTCAAGCACGACCGGCTGGTCGCGCTCAAGGTTCTGCGGCCCGAGTTGGCGGCGACCTTAGGGCCGGAGCGATTCCAGCGCGAGATCCGGTTCGCCGCGCGTCTGCAGCACCCCCACATCCTCTCGGTCTACGATTCGGGCGACGCGGGCGGCAGGCTCTGGTTTACCATGCCGTTCGTGGAGGGCGAGTCGTTGCGCGACCGGCTGCGGCGCGACCCGCAGCTTCCGCTGGACGACGCCCTCCGGGTCGCTCGCGAGGCGGCGGAGGCGCTGGGCTACGCCCATGAGCATGGGGTGATTCATCGCGACGTGAAGCCCGAAAACATTATGCTCACGCGCGACGGCAATACACTGGTGGCGGACTTCGGGATCGCGCGGGCGGTGGGCGGCGAGGGGACCGAGCAGCTCACCGCTACCGGGATGAGCGTTGGCACGCCGGCCTACATGAGTCCCGAGCAGGCCGCGGGCGCCTCTCACCTGGACGGTCGCACCGACATCTACAGCCTGGGCTGCGTCCTCTATGAGATGCTGGCCGGCGCGGCACCGTTCACCGGGACGACGCCTCAGTCGGTCATCGCCAAGCGCTTCGTCGAGGCCGCGCCGCGGGTATCGACTCTGAGGAACACGGTTCCGCCGGCGGTCGAAGCCGCCGTCACGAAGGCATTGAGCCGGGAGCCGGACGATCGCTTTGCCACGGCGACGGAATTTGCAAAAGCGATTGCTGCGCCGAGCACGGGCACGGCCGGGGCCGTTCACGACGCAAGGGCGCCCGAGGCCGGCCGACGCGCCGTCTGGCTCGTTCGGGCGGCGATCGTGGTGGCAGGCGTCGGCGCAGCTATTGCCGCTGCTTTCCTGTTTGCTCCAGGGGTCAGGCGCCCGCTGTCGGCCAGCGACCGGCCAACCGTGGCATGGGCGATGGATACGGCTCTTCCAGCCATCCGCCTCTTCGCTGACAGCGGCCGCTGGGACTCCGCGTACGCGCTCGCCGGCCGCGCTGCCGCGATTCTGCCTCACGATTCCACGCTGGCGAAGTTGTGGAGCAGCTTCTCCGACACCTTGACCATCGAGTCGAAGCCCGAGGGCGCCCGCGTGTATTGGAGACCCTACGGGGCCCCGACCACACCGGGCATCCTGCTCGGAACCACGCCTATTCCGGCGGCCCGGCTTCCTTTCAGGTTCTCGCGACTCCACTTCGAGATGCCCGGCCGGGTGCCGCTCGACGTCGTGGCATCTGTGGGTTTTCCCCTGGGCGAGCCGTATCCGCTGGACAGCATCTCCACCGACAGCGGGATGGTCTTCGCGGCCGGCGGAGAGACCGACGTCAACCTGCCCGGACTCGACCATCTCGACGCGGTCAAGCTCGGCGATTATCGAATCGGCCGCTACGAGGTCACCAACAAGGAATTCAAGCGCTTCGTCGATGCCGGCGGATATCAGAAGAAGGAGCTGTGGAAGGGACCTTTCACGACCCGCGGTCACGAGCTCTCCTGGAGCGAGGCGATGGCGCGGTTCGTGGACAGGACCGGCCGGCCCGGCCCGGCATCGTGGGAGGGCGGCAGCTATCCCGAGGGGCAGGGGGACTATCCCGTCACGGGGGTGAGCTGGTATGAAGCCGCGGCCTACGCTGGGTCCGTCGGGGCCGAGTTGCCGACCATCTATCACTGGAGCCGAGCGGCCTTCACGTGGGGAGGTTCGGCGATCGTGCCGCTGAGCAACTTCGGTGGACGCGGACTCGCGCCGGTGGGTCAGTTCAAGGGCGTGGGGCGCTTTGGGACCTACGACATGGCAGGCAACGCTCGCGAATGGTGTTTCAACCAGGCGGGGTCGGAGCGCTACATCCTTGGCGGCGGCTGGAACGATCCCACCTACGCGTTCAACGACGCCTACGCGCAGGACCCTTTCGATCGCTCTCCGACCAACGGCTTCCGATTGGCGAAATACCTGTCCGACGAGAATCTCACGGTCGCCGAGCGCCCGATCATCCGCGCGTTTCGCGACTTCAGCAAGGAACGTCCGGTGTCGGACCAGGTCTTTGCCGCCTACCGCCGGATGTACGACTACGATCGCACCAAGCTCAACGCGAAGGTGGACACCACCGACGAACAGACCGATGATTGGGTGCGGCAGAAGGTCTCGTTCGATGCTGCGTACAACCACGAGCGTGTCGCGGCCTATCTCTATCTACCCAAGCACGGCACGCCGCCCTACCAGACGGTCGTGTTCTTTCCGGGATCCAACGCAATCCACGCCCGGTCCTCCAGCAAGGACATCACAACCTTTGCGTTCGATTTCATCGTGAAGAGCGGCCGCGCGGTGGTCCACCCGATATACAAGAGCACCTACGAGCGCCAGGATAGCCTGCACAGCGACTATCCTGACATGAGCAACTTCTACAAGGAGCATGTGATCGCCTGGGCCAAGGACATGCGCCGGACGATCGACTACCTGGAAACCCGGTCAGACGTCGACACGGCGCGGGTGGCGTACTACGGCGTGAGCTGGGGCGGTTATCTGGGCGGGCTGATGCCGGCGGTCGAGCCGCGGTTCAAGGCAGTGGTGCTGCTGGTGGCGGGCCTGGAGAATCAGCAGGGGCAGCCGGAGGTGGAGCCGATCAATTTCCTCCCCCACATCACGATCCCGGTGTTGATGCTGAACGGGCAATACGATCACTACTTCCCGGTGGAGACCGCCCAGCGCCCGATGTTCCGGCTGCTCGGGACCCCACCGGACAAGAAGCGGCAGGTCATCTCCGAGGGCGGCCACTTTGTGCCGCGGACCCAACT
>DATJGL010000167.1:0-21233 GCA_035495075.1 Gemmatimonadales bacterium | reverse complement strand
CGGCCAGATGCGCATCGCTCTGACGGCGGGCGAGCTGCCCCAGCGCAGCACTCTCCGGGTCACCGATTTCTACTCGTCCGGATTCCTGAGCGAGGGCCAGGAGCTGCCCTTTGGTCGTCTGGTCGGACCGGTCATCCCGCTCCAGATTCCCACCCGCGACCCCCGCGGAAACGCGACCGTGTTCAGCCGAGTTGCGGTGCTTCCGCCGGCCGGGGCCACCTACCAGGTGGGCGACTCGCTGCTCGTGGTGGACGCGACCCAGCAGCTCCAGGGGTACGGCCGCATCGTCCAGCCCCGCGGTATGGCGCGCGTCGTCGCGATCTCCGAAGGCACGGCGATCGCCGAGGTCGTGGCGGTCTACGGCGAGATCGTCCCGGACCTGTCGGTTCTCCCGGCGGAGAAGTTTACTGATCCCGGCTCGGCTCGTCCCCAGGCCGTATCGGATGGTGTCCAGGCCAGCGTCATCGGGTGGCCCGGCCACCGGGAGCTTCGGGGCTCGCCTGGCGTCGTGATGTTCCTCGACAAGGGAAAGCACGACGGCGTGTCGCCCGGCGACGTGTTCGAGATCCGGCGCGAAGCCGGCATGCACCGCGACGGCATGATCACAGTCAACGACGTCATGGCGACGGTGCAGGTCGTCCATGTGCGTGAGCGGACATCCACAATCCGGGTCACGGGTGTCGGCTCTCCCGACGTCCCCCGCGGCACCCATGCCTTCCAGGTAGCCAAGCTGCCGTCGTAGTTCACTTCGCCTGCTGTTCGCGGCGCCGGGCCCCGATGGGCTCGGCGCCGCGTCCCTTCGTGGGGGACTAATTGCCGTGCGCGGTTCCTTCCGCGCGAACGCTTTCTATATTGCGGGGCGATTCCGGATGAGTATCGGGGACCAGGACGGCCGTAAGGCCTGGAGGGAGTGCGTGCAGGCTTGAACGGACGAGTGCTGGTCACCGGGGGGGCTGGATTCATCGGATCCCACATCGCCGAGGCCTACCTCGCGGCGGGATGGGACGTGACCGTCCTCGACGATCTCTCGCGAGGCAAAGAGAAGAACGTCCCCAGATGCGCCCGCCTGGTACGGGCCGACATCCGGTCGCCAGAGGCTCGGCGCACGCTAGTCGAGGGGCGATTCGACGTGCTGAACCATCACGCCGCCCAGATCGACGTGCGGGTGTCGGTGGACCAACCCGCACTCGACGCGGACATCAATCTCGTCGGCTTCGTGAACCTGCTTGAGGGGGCGAGCGAGGGCGGCGTCAAGCGGGTGGTGTTCGCGTCGAGCGGCGGCGTGGTTTACGGAGAGACCACGGTGTTCCCGACTCCGGAAACGGACGGCAAGCGCCCCGTCTCGCCCTATGGCGTCAGCAAGCTCGCGGGCGAGCACTACCTCCGCGCCCTGAGTCTCCTGCGCGGTTTCGAGGGAGTGGCCATGCGCTACTCCAACGTGTTCGGCCCCCGGCAGGACCCGAAGTCGGAAGCCGGTGTGGTGTCGATTTTCGTGTCGCGGGTGCTGGCTGGGCGGCCCATGACCGTATTCGGCGACGGTACCCAGACGCGGGACTACGTGTTCGTGCGCGACGTTGCGCGGGCGAACGTGCTGGCCGGGACCGCCGCCGTGGCGGCCGGTGATGGAATCGACGCAACCGCGTTCAACATCGCGACCGGCCGTGAGCGTACGGTGCTGGATGTCGCCGCCGCAGTGATGCAGGTGATCGGTCGGACCGTGCCGATCGAGTTTGCGCCGGCGCGGCCGGGTGAATTGCTCCGCAGCGTCCTGGACACGCGCAAGGCGGAGGAGCGACTAGGCTGGCGTCCCGAGCATCGGTTCGACGATGGACTCACCGAGTTGGTGACCTGGTTCCGAGAGGAGGCGAGTTGATGCTTCAGGGCGCGTCCCCCATTCCGCGTTCCTCGCTTGATCTGGTACTCATCGCCAGCCCCGAGACCAAAGTCGTCGTCGCCATCACGGCCATCTTCTCCCTGGTCTCGTGGTTCATCATCGTCGCCAAGTGGTGGCAGTTCCGGCGGCTCAACAAGCAGGCGGACCGGTTCTTCTCCGAGATGGAGCGGGCCACCCGTCTCCAGGAAGCCTACCACTCCGTGATGAAGCAACCGCCGTCGCCGTACAATCGTCTGTTTCGCGAAGCGATCACGTTCTACAGCGAGTTGAAGCCGGGCAGTCTCCGGGACGACCGGCCCACCGCGGCGACCTCGCTTACCCCGACCCAGCTCGAGGCGCTCAAGATGGTGCTGGGGAAGGAGGTCGCCGCCGAGCGTGACCTGCTGGGACACTACGTCCCCTGGCTGGCGACGATCGGCTCGGTGAGCCCGTTGCTCGGACTGCTCGGTACAGTGGTCGGCATTATGAACGCGTTCGTGGGCATCTCGGCTCGTGGTTCCGGCAATCTTGCGGCGGTGGCGCCGGGTGTCGCCGAGGCTCTGGTCGCAACGTTTGGCGGGCTCGCGGCCGCCATTCCCGCGGTGATCGCCTACAATCTCTTCGTGAACCGGATCCGTCTCTTCGCGGGCGAGCTGGAAGGCTTCGCGAGTGAGCTCATCGGTACGATGGCCCGGGAGGGGCTCGTCTGATGGTTGGTCTTGGCGGAGGGCTGGGAAGCCAGCGCGGCGAGTTCGGGCTCAACGCCGACATCAACGTGACTTCGTTGATCGACGTCGTCCTCGTGCTCATGATCGTCTTCATGATTACGGCCCCGATCATGCAGGGCGGGGTCGACGTAGAACTCCCCCGCGCCGAGGCCCGGCCGCTCCAGCCCAAGGAAGGGATGGTGGTTTCGGTCAATCGGGGCGGCAAGATCTATATCGACAACACCCCCGTCTCGTATCGCGACTTTCGCGCGACCTTCCGCGCCCTGGTGTCCCAACGCAAGCCTGAGGGGGTGTACCTCCAGGCGGACGCCCGAGTGGCCTACGGTGAGGTCGTCAGGGTACTGGCGGTGATTCGTACTGCGGGCATCGCCAACGTGGGGCTGGTAGCGGCCGACGAGGAGCAGTAGCCATGCAGGTGCGGCAGCCCGTGCCGCGCGAGGGCCCGAGCGTCACGGCGGGGTTGATCGGCACCACGATGCTGCACGCGGCGGCCGTGGCCCTGGTCATCATAGCCCCTCAGCAGAGCGCTAAGGCCGGTCCGCCCAGCTACGCCGTCGAGTTGGTCGCCGCCCCGGAGCCCGCGCCCCAGATCAAGAAGGCTGCGCCCGAGGCGATTCCCACTCCACCCGAGGAGAAGGCGGCTCCGATCAAGCCGCGCCCGGCCAAGCTTCCGCCGGCGCCGGCCAAGCCGGAGCCGAAACCTCCCCCGGAGCCGGAGAAGAAGGAGGCGCCGGCCAAGACCAGGGCGCCCGAGCCGCCGTTGCCGGGAGAGACTCCGAGCACCGGGACGGACGTCGCTACCGTGAAGACTCCGGGTCTCGATTTTCCGTACCCGGAGTATCTGCGGAACATCGTGGCGGAGGTGTATCGTCGGTGGGATCGGCCGGCCGGGGCAGCATCTCTCCAGGCCGAGGTCAGTTTCTTGATTCTGCGGGACGGCAGCGTGCGCGAGATCCGGTTCACCCGGTCGTCGGGCAACTTCTCCTTCGACTTGGACGCGCAGGGGGCGGTGGAAGCCGCGGGCAACGCCCGGGCCTTCGGTCCGCTACCCGACGGGTATCCGTCGGACGTACTCCCGGTCTCGTTCTACTTCACGCCAAGACCTAGATGAAACTTCATCGCTTCGCATTCCTCGCGGCGGCCGTCGTCTTCCTTCCTCGAAGCGCGGGAGCCCAGGACACCACGCACGTCGAAGGCGGGGTCCGCGTCGGGATCACCTACAACCCGGGTGCACGGCCGGGTCTCGTGGTGATTCCGGGAACCGGGATCGATTCGGTGCGGGCAATCGTCAAGCGCGATCTCGATTACAGCGACCGGTTCCAGATGATCGCGATCGGAGATCCCGGGTCGAGTACCGGGGGCGATGCGCCGGGCGGCCCGCTCAACTACGGACTGTACAAGGCGCTGGGAGCGGAATTCGCGGTCGAGTTGCTTTCCGATGGCGGCAAGGTCACTGCCCGCCTCCATGACGTGGGCCGCTCCACGCTCGCCCAGGAGCAGAGCGTGGGGTTGCCGCCGCCGACCGACGCGAACTTCAGGCTTGCCGTGCACGTGCTGTCCGATGAGATCGCACGGTGGGCCACCGGCACACCGGGGATCGCGGCGACGAGAATTCTTTTCGTGCAGAATGGCCGCATCTGGCTGATGGACAGCGACGGGTTTCTGGCTAAGGCACTCACGCCCGACGGTCAGACCTCGCTCTCGCCGGCCTGGTCTCCCGACGGTCGCCGGATGGCGTTCACGCGATTAGTGCAGGGCCGGGGCGGCGTCTTCCTGTACACGCTCGGCACCGGCGAAACGATGCAGCTCCCCGGCACCGAGACGGCGCTCAACATCACGCCGATGTTCGCGCCTGATGGGAATCATCTGGCCTATGCACGATCCGACGAGAAAGGCACCGATATCTTCGTCGCGACGCTCGGCGATCGCAGCGCACAACGCTTGACCGCGGGTCGCTTCGCGGACAACTTGTCACCCACATATTCACCAGACGGACGTCGCATCGCCTTCATCTCTACTCGCGCGGGCCCGCCGCAGCTGTACGCCATGGGTGCGGACGGGACCGATCAGGAGCTGCTGGCCCCGTTCGACTTCGGCGTCACGGGGCCATCCTACGCGCCGGAGTGGTCGCCGGACGGCGCCTCCGTCGTCTTTCACCGCGAAGTATCGGGCACTCCCCAGATTTTCGTTCTCACCGTCGCCGGCCAGAAGTTGCGGCAACTCACGTCCCAAGGGCGGAATGAAGATGCCACCTGGGCACCCGACGGGCGCCATCTCTGCTTCGTGTCCGATCGAAGCGGTGCGCGCCAGCTGTGGGTGATCGACGCGGAGACCGGTCGTGTCCGCCAGCTTTCCACGCCGGGCTGGGCCCGGCTTCCAGCGTGGTCCCGGCGGCTGGCCGGGCCCGCGGTTGTTGCCCCCAAACCTTGAGTCCAGGAGTCATGATGCGCGCATCCTCGATCCTGAGCGTCCTCGCCGCTGCAGCGTTGCTGGTGGCTTGCGGCAAGAAGCCGGCGCCCGAGCAGCCGGCGCCCGAGCCCCCCGCTCCGGCCCACGAGGAAGCCCCGCCCCCGCCGCCGCCACCCGCGGCGAACGATGACGCCGAGCGCATGAAACGAGAGGCCGAAGCCCGCGCCAAGGCGCTCCGGGATGAGTTGGGCGACTTGATCCATTTCGAGTTCGACAAGGCCGACATCCGCGCCAGCGACCAGACCATTCTCGACCGCAAGGCCGCCATTCTCGCGGCGAACTCTGCGGTGCGGCTCCAGATCGCCGGCCACTGCGACGAGCGCGGCAGCGACGAGTACAACCTCGCTCTGGGAAACCGGCGCGCGGCTTCGGCCAAGCGCTATCTGACAGGGAAGGGCGTGGACGAAGGCCGGCTTGATGTGGTGTCCTATGGTAAGGAGCGGCCGCTCGATCCCGGACACACGGAAGAAGCCTGGGCCCGCAATCGCCGCGACGAGTTCGCGATCACAGCCGGCGGCGAGAACCTCACGGCGCCGAAGTGAGCCCGACCTGCTGGCGTTCGCTGACGCTCGCCGCCCTCGCTGGGATCGCCGGGTGTGTGAGTCCGAGCGACGTCGAGCAGGTTCGGAACCAGGTAGCATCGCTGCGGACCGAGACTGCTCGGCAGGACTCGGTCCGCGGCGCCAGGTTGAACGAGATCATCCGGCTCCAGCAGCGCATCATGGATTCGCTGGGCCTCGCAGTTCGCTCGCTTCGGGGCGACACTCGTCAGGATCTCTACAACATCCAGCAGCAGTTGGTGCAGTTACAGGAGCTCACCGGCCAGAGCCAGCAGCGTCTGACCGAGCTCCGTACGCAGCTCGAGGCCCGCGGCGCGGAAATCGGCGCCGCAGGCGCCTCGTCCCCGGGCGGGGCGACGGGCCCGGCAGGCGCGGCCGACACCGGCCGGGGGGCCGGCGCGGCTGCTCCCAGCGCGAGCGCCGACCAGATGTACGAAGCGTCTGTTGCCCAGCTGCGTCGAGGAAGCACGTCGACGGCACGGATCGGGTTCCGACAGCTGCTGCAGACGTATCCCACGAGCCAACGCGTGCCCGATGCATTGTACTTCTTGGGTCAGAGCTTTGCCGCCGAGAATCCCGATTCCGCGGCGGCCTACTACCGGCAGGTGCTGAGCCGCTATCCCCAGTCTCCTCGCGCTTCCGCTGCGCTCTACAACCTTGGTCTCCTGGCGGAGCGTCGAAAAGACACCGCTTCGGCGAAGGACGCCTACCAGCGGGTCATTCGGCAGTACCCGCAATCCAACGAAGCTGCGCTGGCGCGCGACCGTCTCAAGAACCTCGGGCGTTAAGCCCCGGCGCTTAGCCCTGGCCCCATGGCGAACCATCGCGGGGAAATGCCGTTCCTCGACCAGCTCGAGGGGCGTCGGTTGTGCGATCTCCGCACAAACAGCGCCGTTACGGTTTGCCTGGTGCTCCTGCTGGCATTAGTGTGCCTTCCCTCGCGTGCCTACGGGCAGCAGCCGCAGGTTCCCGGGCAGGCCGGCGGGATCGGCGGGCTGGTACCGGGGATTCGACCGGGGCAGGGCATCGGGATCGGGCAGGTAGGTCCGAGCCAACCGCTCGACACCGCGACCGCCCGGCTCCTGGGCCTCCCGACTGCTCCCACCCGACAGTTCCCGCAGGAAGATTCGGTCCTTACGGAGCTGCTCAAGCGGACCGGCTACAAGGCGACTCGCTACAGAGCGGATTCGGCGACGTACTACGCGGACGACCGGCGAATCCGACTCCAGGGGCAGGCGCTTACCGAACAGCAGGGAGTCAAGCTCGAGGCGGATACGGTGCGGTACCAGGAGGCGAGCTGCATTCTGGAGGCCGGCGGTGAGCCTCATCTCTTCGACAAGAGCCAGGTTTTGGTCGGCGGGTCTATTTCCTACAACACCTGTACGCGGCGAGGCGTGATCAAGAATGCCTTGACCAGCTTCTCCGCCGGCGAGGCGAACTGGTTCATTCGGGGAAACGTGGCCGCGGACTCGAGCGCGACACGGCTGTACGCGGCGTCCAGCGAGATCACGAGCTGCGACCTCCCGACGCCCCACTACCATTTCGTGGCGAAGCAGGTGAAGTGGGTATCGAAGAAAGCCTTCGTGGCGCGCCCGATCGTGCTCTATGTTCGTGACGTACCGATCATCTGGCTGCCGTTCATATATCAGGACATCCGGCCGGGCCGTCACTCGGGGATTCTGACACCGCAGTTCGGCTTCGCCGACATCATCCCGACGTCCCCGTCCTACCACCGCCAGATCAGCAACATCGGCTACTACTGGGCCACCAACGATTACATGGACGTCACGTTCCGGTTGGACTGGTTTTCCAGTCAGTACGTGCAGGTTGGGGCCAGCATGCAGTACAACGTGCTCAACCGGTTCATGGGTGGGGCCTTCGAGGTAAGCCGCCAGTTCCAGAACGGGGGTGGTGCGGCGACCAGCTTTCAGTGGCAGCACCGCCAGCAGTTCGATCTCAACACCAGTCTCAACCTGAGCCTGGCCTACGTCAGCAACTCGTTTGTCGTGGCCCAGAACGCGCTGAACCCGCTGCAGAACACCCAGCAGGTGAACAGCGCCGTGAGTCTTCAGAAACGGTTTCGCTGGGGCATTGTCAATCTGGGTGGTAACCGGCGGCAGAGTTTGACGGACAACAGCTCGTCCACTGAGCTGCCGGCCCTGACTATCTCACCCAATCCGCTCGACATTTCGCGCAACATCACCTGGTCGCCCAACCTGAGCCTCACCAACGACCTCACGGCCAACACGCCGGTGCAGAGCCTGCTGATCGCGCGGCCGGATGGGACGGTGGACACGATACCGCAGCTGGCCGGCACGCGGAACACATCGTTCAACTTCTCGACGCCGTTCCGGCTGGGCAGCTTCAACTGGTCCAACTCGGTGAGTCTGGTGGATCAGTCGACCACGGCCCGACAGACGTTGGCGTTTCTCGCACCGGGGCTGGTAACACCAGCGGATTCGGAGACGGTCACCCAATTTTTCCCAGGGGATTTTTCGACCACCTTCGACTGGCAAACGAATTTCAGCCTGCCGGTCCTCTTTCAGCGGACCTGGCGGATCATTCCCTCCGTCGGCGTGACCAACAAAACCGGCCAGGCCTTTGCGATCCGAAACCGAGAGACCGGCGGCGCCTGGGTGATCCAAGGGAAACGATTTCTCTTCGGCGTGTCATCGACGCCGACACTCTTCGGCTTCTACCCCGGATTCGGACCGCTCTCCCGCATCCGCCACAGCTTTTCGCCGATCATTCAGTTCAACTACTCCCCGGCGGCGTCCATCTCCGAAGCCTTCGCGCGGGCGATCACACCACGGGGTCAACCGCTCCAGTTGCGAATCGACCCCACGCAGACGCTGAGCCTGGGCATGAGCAACACATTCGAAGGAAAGCTCAAGTCGCCGCCTGGCGATACCTCCGAAACCGCGGTTCGGAAGATCAAGCTGCTGAGCATCAATACGTCCCCGATCGCCTACGACTTCGAGCAGGCCAAGAAGCCCGGCCGTACCGGCTGGACGACTCAGACGTTGACCAACTCGTTTCTGAGCGACTTGCTGCCGGGATTCAACCTGAGTGTTACCCATGACCTGTGGCGCGGCGTGGTGGGCACCGACACGGCCACGTTCGATCCGTTTCTCACCAGCCTCCAGACCAACTTCACGCTCTCGGCCAACACCTTCCGGGCGATCGGCTCGATTTTTGGGCTCGGCCACGGGCCGAAAGCGGGGGCCCGGGCGCGGAGGGGAGACGAATATGCCCAGATACCCTACGAGGCTCAGGGGGCGCGCGCGACCACATTCTTCAGCCCCAACCAAGTCTCCCTCCCACACCAGCCCTTCTCTGTGAGTTTGAGCTATACGGTTCAGCGGAGCCGACCTGTCCCGGGACGACCGGAGATTCCATCCCAGAAGAACCTGAACTTCACCACCGGCCTGTCACCGACCCGGTTCTGGACTATCCAATGGAGTGCGCAGTACAACCTGACGGACAGTCGCTTCGAGTCGCAGTCGGTGGCCCTCCAGCGCGATCTGCACGACTGGCGTGCGCAATTCAATTTCACCCGGAACGCGAACACCAATTTCGCGGTGTATTTCTCGATCTTCTTGATCGACCTCCCGGCCCTCAAATTCGACTACAACCAGGCCACGTTCGAGCAGTAACTGTCATCTAGGCGGGACGGAAACGGGTGGGAAGGAGAAAGGGGCATGGGAAGGGGAGCTCCGTTTCCCCGTCCTTCCACTCCCCTTTCTCCCGCTTCTTTGGCACGACCCGTGCACGCGCGCGACAAGGTCATCGCCTTCCAATGCAAGAGGTTTACATGCGCGCGTGCCTGATACTCGCGGTGGTTGCCTTCGCCGCGTGCTCCTCGGACTCCACCGGCCCGGCCCCCGGTACGGGAACAGTGCTCGCCAAGCCTACTGGCCTGGTGAGCACCTCGCTCGACGGCGCGGTCGCTCTGGTGTGGGACGACAACGCGTTCGCGGCCAATCCCAACGCCTTCCAGAACTACCGCGTGTACAGCACGAGTTACAGCTTCGGAAGCGACTACCTCAACGGTCAGTGCGGCACGAACTGGCAGCTGGAGGGCTCGACGGTCGCGCCCGAGTTCGTGGTCGGCGCGCTGAGCAACGGTATCGCGGAGTGCTTTTCAGTAACCGCCATGAGCCTGGACCAGCTCGAAGGGCCCCGCTCGGATCCGCGGCAGGACACCCCGCGCCCTGACGCCAGGAACGTGGTGGTCTTCGCCCGTCAGGTGCAGGGGGCCCAAAGTGGATTTCGTTTCTGGAACGATCTGAACGGCGATGGCCTGGTGGAGCGGAACGAGCTCGGACGCATCGTATCCGGCACCAGTGCCGTAGCGGATTTCTCGGTGGAACGGGACGCGAACGATTCCCTGTTCTTTCTGCCGCGGCGCGCGGGGACCCTGCTCGCGCTGTATGACAGCCTTCCGGTGGCGGACCTCACCAGCATCGACCTCGCTCCCGATCCCCTGGTTTCGAGGTCGCCGGTGCTCGACTACAGCACCACAGGTGCGACCGCGCTGCCTGGCCTGGGCTACGTGTTCGAGACGGCTGGGCCCGGCGGCTCGGTGTTGTACGGCGCGGTGCGACCCACCCACGTGGGCGACCGGTTCCTTATCCTTGAGTGGTCGTTCCAGACCGATCCCGGTAATCCTGAGCTTCGTAAGGGTCGCAAGCCCTAGCCGGCCGCCGCCGCGCCGGGCGTGGCACCGCGCCCGGCTTGTGCGGCGATCTTGCCCTGTCGAGATTCGGGCCCATGCCGGAACCGCTCGAGCTCGACGGCGCTTCCCTCACCATTGCCGACGTGGTGCGGGTCGCGCGGGACAACCGCGTCAAGGTGCTGGTTGATGCTCGAGCCCGCGAGCGGTTGGCCGCGAGCCGGGCGATCGTCGAGTCTGCCATCGCCGACGGCCGAACCATGTACGGTATCAATACCGGGTTCGGCAAGCTGGCCAACGTTTCCATTCCTCCCGACCAGCTCGACCAGCTGCAGGCCAATCTCATTCGGAGCCACGCCGCCGGTGTGGGCGACCCGCTCCCTGCCGACGTCGTCCGCGGCCTCATCTTGCTCCGGGCGAACGTGCTCCTCCGACCCACCAGCGGCGTCCGCCCTGCGCTGGTGGATGCGCTGCTCGGGCTCCTCAATGGAGGTCTGCTGCCGCTGGTACCGGAACAGGGTAGTGTCGGTGCGAGCGGCGACCTCGCGCCACTGAGCCACGTCGCGCTTGCACTCATGGGGGAAGGCGACCTGATCGCGACCGGGCCGGGCGCTCCACGACGGCTGGCGGCCGGACCCTGCCTGGCTGAGGCCGGGCTTTCGCCGTTTCGGTTTGCTCCCAAAGAGGGCCTGTCTTTCATCAACGGCACGCAGGCGCAGACGACGTTGCTCACCCTCCTGGTGCACGACGGCTGGGTGCTCTGGCGAACGGCCTTGGGTGCCGCTGCGATGAGCCTGGAAGCGCTCCGGGGCACGCCGACGCCGCTGGATCCGCGAATTCACGACGCGCGGCCCCACGAAGGCCAGCGGCGGGCCGCAGCTCTCATGCGAGCGCTGCTCGAAAACAGCGAGATCCGGGAGTCTCATCGGGAGAACGATCCACGCGTGCAGGACGCCTACAGCCTGCGCTGTGCCCCTCAAGTGCTCGGCGCGGTCGCGGACGTTCTGCGCTTCGCCGAGGAGACCGCCCTGGTCGAGCTGAACGCCTCGACCGACAACCCTTTGGTGTTTGACGACGGCGAGGTTGTGTCCGGCGGCAACTTCCACGGCCAGCCGGTTGCTCAGGCACTGGACTTTCTCGCTGTCGGCTTCACAACGCTTCAGGCGATCTCGGAACGTCGGGTCGAGCGGCTGGTGAACCCGGACCTTTCGCAAGGCCTCCCTGCGTTTCTCACGCGCGATCCGGGACTTCGATCCGGGTACATGATGGTGCAGATCACTGCCGCGTCATTGGTGGCTGAATCACGGGCGCTTGCGATGCCGGCGAGCATCGGCTCCATCCCCACCGATGCGAATCAGGAAGATTTCGTCCCCATGGGCATGGCTGCCGCGGTGAAGGCCCGGCGCATTTTGACCAATGCTCAGCGGGTGGTCGCGGCTGAGCTGCTTTGCGCCGCCCAGGGACTGGAGTTCCTCAAGCCGTTACGTCCGGGCAGCGGCGTGGGCGAGCTTTATGGCAGGGTTCGGGGCCTCACGCCACCGGTTCCGCCGTTGGAGGAGGACCGTCCACCGACCCCCGACCTCGAGCGCCTCTACCGCGCGGTGGCGACGGGGGAGCTGGATCCGGGGACCCTGTGAGTCGCCGGTCTGCTTGCCCCGGTAGAGGCCCCTCCCTAACTTCCAAGTCCAAGTCCCATCGCCTGTTTCCCCCTTTTCCGCCCGATGCCGAATGAGTCTGGAAAAGCTCAAAGACAGCGCGCGGAAGTTCGAGCAGAAGGAGGACTGGCGGAAGGCCATTGAGGTGTACCTCAAGGCCATCCAGCAAATCGAATCCGGCAAGGATGCGACGCCGGACCTCTCGCTCTACAATCGCGTCGGCGACCTGTACCTGAAGGTCAACGACACGCCGTCGGCCGTACGCCACTACGAGCGTGCGGTCGAGTTGTACGGCGATCAGGGCTTCTTCAACAACGCGATCGCCCTCTGCGGCAAGATTCTGCGGGTGAATCCGGGGCGGACCGCGACCTACCTGCATCTCGCCCGCCTCCACGCTCGCAAGAACGTGGTCATCGAGGCCAAGCGCAACTTGCTCGAGTATCTCGAGCGCATGAACGCTCAGGGCCAGCTCGACGAGGCCTTCGGCGCTGTCAAGGCGTTCGCCGATCAGTTCTCCGGCAGCCCGGACATCCGGGTGATGTTGATCGAGCTGCTCCGGGCCGCGTCCCGCGGCGAGCACGCACGCGAAGAGCTGGACCGTTTGTGCGCTCAACTGGAAGCAGTTGGGGGCGCCGGTGCTGCCCGTCCGCCGCGCGAGCAACACGACGAAACAGAGGCTGCGCCTGAGACGCCGGCGCATCGGCGGCGTGGCGGCGACCTGGTTTTTCTCGACACCGGATTCGGCGCGCCCGCGGCGTCCGCTCCAGCGGCGAAAGAAGCCCCGCCGGTCGCTGCCCCGGAGGGACTGGAAGTCAACGCGGCGTTCGCCGAGGCGGATTCGGGCGCGCCGGAGCCGGAGGTAGCCGAGCCGCTGGGCGGTTTCGAAGCCACCAGCTTTAACGCGGCACCGCGGGAGGCCTCGAGCTTCGATTTGCCCGACGTGCAGTCCGACTTCGACGGGATACAGATCGAGGGGTTTGAGGATGATCTCGCCCTCGACAAGCCCGCCGATCGGCCCGCTGGCTTCGACAGCACGGTGGAACCCGATTTCGATCTGTCGGACGTGCTGGCAGAGAGCCTGACCGAAGCCGAGATCCCCACCGCCTCACCGGCGGAAACCGAGGTTACGCTCGACTTCATCGAGGCCGAGCCCGCAGAGATCGAGCTCGACGAAGCCACGGCTGCGCCGGTGGAGGCCGCCGCAACGATCAGCGAGGTGGCGGCTGAAGCACCGCTGGCCCCGGAGCCCGTCCCGGCCGAGGCTGCCCCGCCAGCCGCCGAATCGCGGCAGAGCCCGATGGATGCGCTGGAACAAGCGGTGGCGGATCGTCCGGAAGACCCCGCGGCGCATCATGCTCTGGCCGAGGCATTGCTCGCCGCCGGCGACACGCGGCGGGCCGCAGACGAGTTCGTGTTCGCCCGCGAATGCTATGAAGCGCGCGAAGCCTGGCAGGAAGCGGGCGACATGATCGTCAAATTGATTCGGCTCGAGCCCGACGACATCGCCCACTATCAAAAACTGGTCGAATTGGCGTATCGGACAGGAAGCCGCGGCCGGATGCTGGAGGCCTACCTTTCGCTGGCAGCAACGCTCCGCCGGATCGGTGAGACCGAGAAAGCCATCGCTGTTTACCAGCGAGTGCTCGATCACGAGCCGGGTAACCGGGCCGCGGGAAGAGCGCTCGCGGAGCTGCTTGGGCCGTCACCCGAAGAGGAACCACCGGCTCGGAGGCCGGCTCGGGGCGGGCCCCCTGGCGCCGCGCCTACACCAGCGGCTGCAGCTGCACCTCGAGTATCGGGGGCGACTCCGACTCCGCCTCCGCCCAGCCCAACCCAGCCGCCGGCCGCCCCGGTGGGAGCCGGTGCGGGCTCGAGAGACGATTTCGTCGACCTTGGTTCATTGGTGCTTGGCGGAACTGCTCGGCCGCGGGACACTCGGATGAGGGTCGAAGGCGCAACCCCCACCGACGACGAGCAGAAGAACTTCGAGGAGACGCTGGCCGAGTTCAAAAGGGGTATCGAGCAGAACCTCGATATGGATGATTACCAGACCCACTACGATCTCGGCGTTGCGTTCAAGGAAATGGGCCTGCTGGACGAGGCGATTGCCGAATTCCAGAAGGCGCTCCGCGCGCCGGAGGGCCGGTTACGGACCTCGGAAGCGCTCGGCGTCGCGTTCTTCGACAAGGGCCAGTTCGGGATTGCGGAAACGGTGTTGCGGCGAGGGGTGGACGGCGAGACGGGTGGCGACGAGGCGAAGATCGGACTGCTGTACTGGCTCGGGCGGTCGGCGGAGGCCCAGGGCAAGGTGAAGGATGCCCTCCGTTCGTACGAGCGGGCGCTGGCGGTGGACATCCGCTTTATGGATCTTGGCGAGCGCGTTCCGCGGCTCACCGCCGGTCGCAACGCATGAGCTCGCCGGTCGCCCCGGTCACGCTGGCCGAGCTGCAGGAGCCCGTCCGGAGCGAGCTGGAGCGGGTCCAGCGGGACCTGCGCCGGATCATCGAGGCGGATTTTCAGCTGATCAGGGACGTGAACTCGCATCTGCTCCAGATGCAGGGCAAGCTCTTCCGACCCACGATCATGCTGCTCGCCGATCAGGCGACGGGGTCTGCGACGGACCATGCCGTGACTCTCGCAGCCGTGGTCGAGCTGATCCATCTCGCGACCCTGGTGCATGACGACTCGGTGGACCACTCGGTGCTTCGCCGCGGCATGCCGACCATCAACTCGCTGTTCAGCCACCAGATATCGGTCATCATGGGCGACTACCTGTACTCGCGCGCGGTCATCGAGCTGGTGCGCTTGAATCAGTTCGAGGCGCTGCGAGTGCTGAGCCGGGTGACCAACGAGATGACGGTCGGCGAGATGCGCCAGCTGCTGGCCCACGATCCGCTCTCCTTCAGCGAGGAGCAATACGATCTGCTGATCCGCTCCAAGACCGCCTCGTTGCTGGCCGGAGCCGCGGAGCTGGGAGCGTTGAAGGCGCCGGCTCTCCAGCGAGCGGCCGTGCAGCGATTCGGCGAGGCGTTAGGCATGGCGTTCCAGATCGTGGACGATCTGCTCGATTACACGGCGGACGCAGCTATGCTCGGGAAGCCCTCGGGCTCGGACCTCCGGGAGCACAAGGTGACCCTGCCGCTGATCCATGCATTGCCCCGGATGAGCGATGCGGAGCGCCGGGGTGTCGCGGCGCTGCTTCGGAGCGCCGAGCCGAATGAGGGCCAGATCGCCGAGGTAATCGGCGCCGTCGCCCACGTGGGCGGCCTCGACTACGCCCGCGAGCGGGCTCAGCGCCTCGGCCAGCAGGCCGATGCCGAGCTGGATTGTCTGCCGCCCTCGCCCGCTCGCGACGCCCTGCGAGCGAGTATCACCTACGTCCTCGACCGGCGGAGCTGAATGGCCAGCGGACCTCATCGGCCCGGATTCTACATCGGGGTGCTAGTCACCGGATTCATCGCGGGGGGCTTCCTCACCTCGTTCCTGCGCCAATGGCTCCCCGACAGCGCCGCCAAGACCTTTTTCACCTCGACGGCGTCGCCGACCTTCGGGCCTGTCTCCATCGATCTCCTGGTGGTAAACTTCACCCTGGGTCCCATCGGTCTGCATGTCTCGCTGCTCAGCCTGGTGGGTGTGCTGGTAGCGTACTTGATCGCGCGGTCGCTCTTCTAGGAGGGCCTGTGGGGAATCTCGGCTTCACGGAGATCATGCTGATTGTGGTGGTCGTTCTGCTCCTCTTCGGAGCCAAACGGCTGCCCGAGGTAGGGTCTTCGATCGGCAAGGGCATTCGGGAATTCAAGCGCAGCCTTACCGACACGCAGGATGCGATTCTGGGCAATCAGGACGAGCGCCCGCCGGCCCCTCGCCAGCTGGACACCCCGTCCCAACCCGCGCCGTCGTCGGGGGAGCCGAAGCGGTTGTCGCAGTAGAGCTAACAGCTGTCAGCTGTCAGCTGTCAGCCTCTCCTTCAACGAAAACCGCCCTCCAAGGTCCCGGACCTGGAGGGCGGCCGGCGTTCTGGCTTCTGATAGCTGATAGCTGATCAACTCCCCTGCGTCTGCCCCCGCGTCTGCAGCAACTTGCTCCGGTTGTCCACGATCTTCGCTGTGCTGCGAAGACCCGCCACGTAGTTCTGCACCCGTTCCTGACGTGCTTCCTGGTTGGCCCGGGCTCGCGCTTGCTGCAGCTCTTTGGTGAATGCAGCGGAATCGGCGGGGGTGCGCTCGAGGACCTGGAGCAGGTAGAGCCCGTCCTTGGTGTCGATCAGGCCGCTGTGCTTGCCGCTGGGCAGAGCGAACGCTGCCCCAGTGACGAGCGGATCCTGAATCGGTGAGTTGATCCGCGTGAACGGGCCGTAGACCTCGTGCGGCAGCTTGAGCGAGTCGGCCGCTTGCGCCAGGGTGGCGCCGCCGTCGATCCGCTTGAGCAGATCCTGGCCCAGCGCACGAGCCTGCGCCTTCTTCTTCTCGTTGCGTACCGCCTCGGTGACCTCGTCCTTTGCATCGGCCAACGTCGGCACCCCGGCAGGATGGATGCTGTCCACCCGGAACAGGTACATCGCGAAGGGCGTCTCGATGATCGAGCTGACCTGACCGACTTTCGCCGTGCTCGCCCAGGCACCGGCATCCGGCAGTGTGAGCATCCCGATTTGCATCTTGCCGCCATCGGGGAGCGGCTTCGCCTTGCCGACCTGGAGCCGGAGCGCGCGGGCGACCGTGTCGAGGGCAGCCGGATCCAGCTGCTCGGCGGCGAGCTTGTCAAGAGAATCTGCTTGCGCGTCCAGCCGATCGCGATGCTTCCCCGTCACTTCGATGGGGATCAGAACGTGGCGGCCCTTGGCTTTCTTCCCATTACGGCTGGTAACCTGGATGATGTGGTAGCCGAACTGGGTGCGCACCGGCTCCGATGTCTCGTTGAGCTTTATCGAGAACGCGACCGAATCGAAGGCCGGATCGAAAGCCCCCCTTGTCCACTCGCCCAGGTCGCCGCCCTTGTTGCCCGACACAGTGTCGGCCGACTCCCGTTTGGCAACCTCGGCAAAGGGAGCACCGCCCACGATCTCCTTCCGCACACCTTCCGCTCGTGCCAGGGCTGCGGCTGTATCTGACTCGTCAGCGAGGCGCGAGACCGCGACGAAGCTGGTGTAGATGGTGCGGGGACGGTTTAGGTCCGTCTTGTGCTTCTGGTACCAGGCATCGATTTCCGCCGGGCTTACCGTGACCGAGGAGTCCGGCACCGCCGTTCGCGGCACGATGGCAGCGAGATCGATCTTCGCCGTCTCGTGCTCGTCTCGATACCGCTCCCAGATCGCCGGGTCGGAGAGGTACACATCCGCGGTGACCGTGCGGAACAGCTTAGCTCGCTCCAACTGATCGCGATACTCAAGCTCGAGCTGCGGGAGGAACTGCTGGGCGACGCTGGAGGTCAACCACTTCTGGTATTTGGCCAGGTCGAATTGACCCTTGGTCTGAAACTCCGGCTCGCGCAGAAACTGGGGCAGGGGAGACGTGCGAAGCGCGTCGACCACCTCGTCGTCGCTCACCCGGACATTGCGGTCCCGGTACTGCGATTCGAGCAGCTCGGCGGTGACGAATTGGTCCCAGACCTCGTTCCGGATGGCTTGCTGATCGTCCAGCCCGACGTTCTCCGAGGACTCGCGCTGCCGGACTTCGGTCGCTCGCTGCACCTCGGCCTCGTAGGCACGCACGTCGATCGGGCGCCCGTTCACCTTACCGACCGCGGTGCCGGTGGTGATCTTGTCCCACGGCGCCATGGTCAGAATGAAGATCAGCATGAGGACGGCGAAGACGGCGCCGGCCACCTTTCCGGCGAAACCTCGAATCAACCGCATCAATGCAGGTTCCCCACGAGACAAAGAGGGCATAAGCTTAAGCCAGACAACGTCAAACCTCAAGGACGCAGGGCCTGCTGGACAGTTGACAGTCCCCGCGCGGATCGCTACTCTCCGCGACAACCCCTGCAATGACTTAGCACGCTCGCCGTCGCGTACCCCCAGACCCGGGATTGGGATGTCCACTAGCGAGATCGCGAAGCTCGAGAGCCGCTGGCGGGAGAACCCGAGCGGCCTGACCTTTGCCCCCCTCGCTGAGGCTTACCGCAAGCAGAAGGACCCCCAGCGGGCCCTGGAAATTCTCGCTCCCGGCCTCGAGAAGCATCCCGACTACATCCCGGCCAACATCGTGCTCGGCCGCTGCCATTGGGACCTCAATGATCTGCCGAACTCGGAGCGTGCCTTCAGCCACGTCCTGAGTCTTGACGGCGAGAACGTGATCGCGCTCAAGGCGCTCGCGGACATCAACGAGCGCCTGATGCACTACGATGCCGCGGAGCGCTGGCTGGACGCGCTCCTCGCCGTGGACCGAAGCAACGACGAAGCTCGGGCTCAGTTGGAGCGGATCAATGAGTTGCGGCGGGAGCAGGCGGAAGGAAGCTCGGCGGTGCCGGGCGCGGCGACCGTCGCCGGCGAGGTGATGGCAACTCAAGAAACTGCCCCCGTGCTGCATCTCGACACCGTGGAACCGGAGATCCCGGTAGTTGACGAGCCGGCCGCACCGCCCGACGCCTTCGAGGTGACGCCCGAGCCGCCTACCGCTGCTGACGCCGGTCCGGTCGAATACATCGGGTGGGTTGCCACGCCGGACGACAGCGCTACCACGTCACCAGACCCGCTTCCTCTGCAGGATCACGAGGCTGGGAGTCAGCGAGCCGAGATGGAGGCGCCGGTGTTTGCGGAGGAGCCCGAAAGCGTCGACAAGATCGATATTCTCCCGCCTCCGATTCGGGAGGTTGACGCTTTCGGGATCGAGCAGTCCGAGGAGATCGTGCTGAGCGTCTCAGGCCAGACGGAATACCAGACGCCGAGCGCTGTAGACGACCTGATGTCGGACGTGACCGGGACGCCGATCGGAAGCATCGACGACCTTCGTCGCGATCTCGCACCCCCCGAGCCCATTACCTCCGCGCTGAGCGACTTGGAGCCCGGGGAGCCCGAGCCGTTGCTCACGCCATCGGAACTGCCGGATGCCGAGTCTACGCCGGGGTCTTGGGCCGCTCGCACCCCTGACTTCTACGCGCTCGATGAGCCGGGAAGCGCGGCGCCGAGTGAACCGGAGCCGGCGGCGGTGCCACGTCCCGAGCCCGAGCCAGTACCTGCGACCGTGCCGGAAGACCTCGGCGACGCACCAGCCGTTGCCGAGCCGGCGCTGGTCGTCACCGAGACGATGGCCGAGATCCTCCTCAGCCAGGGCCATCTCGCCGAAGCCTTGACGGTATATCGCGAGCTGCTTCGTCGTAGCCCCGCCGCTGCTCACCTGGCGACGCGGGTCGCCGAGCTCGAGGCTCGCCAAGCCACGGCTCCCGCGCCGGCGCAGCGCCCCGCGTACGCGGCGCGCGAGACCGGCGGGCAATCAGTTGCTGAGCTCTTCACCGGCTTGCTGGGAGCGCGCCCGGGCGACCCGCCGAACCGCTGGCCGGCCCGGCCCGAACCCGCTGCGGAGCCGCCGCCCGAAGAGGCCTCGGCGACGCGCCCCGCGGGGGAGCCGCTGTCTCTCGGATCGGTCTTTGGCGACGAGCCGCCCCCGGTGGCGCCGGCCGTTCGCTCTGCTGACTCGCTGCCTCCGACGGGTACAGCCGCGCCGGTATCGTTCGACTCCTTCTTCGGCACGGCCTCCGCCTCCGGCGGCGCGGCCGCTCCGCCGGCTGGGCGGAGCACACCTCGTCGAGGGGACGACCTGGACCAGTTTCACGCCTGGTTGCAGAGCCTGAAGCGCTGAATGCGCATCGCCGTCCTCAACGGCCCCAATCTCAATCTGCTCGGGACGCGGGAACCCGAGATCTACGGCCGGACCACGCTGGCGGAGATCGAAACGCTGGTACGCGCCGAAGCCGCCAAGCTCGGCTCGGAGATCGAGTGGACCCAGTCGAATCATGAGGGCGCCCTGGTCGATGCCGTGCAGGCTCTCAAGGGGCGAGTGGATGGGGCGCTGGTCAACGCTGCGGCGCTGACCCACTCCAGTCTGGCGCTGCGTGATGCGTTCCTCGCGGTTCGCGTGCCGTTCGTCGAGCTCCATCTGTCGAACATCTTCGCGCGCGAGCCTGACCGGCGGCATTCGGTGCTGGCGGACCTGGCGGTAGGCATGGTGACGGGCTTCGGGGCTCAAAGCTACGTGCTAGCGCTCCACGCGCTGGTAGGGCGACTGCGTGCGGCCTGATCACCGAGCGGTGCGCCAGGCCGGGCTTCGCGCCGCGCTCGCGAGCGAAGGCTTGGATGGGCTGCTGGTCACCCACCTTCCCAACGTTCGCTACCTCACCGGTTTCACCGGCTCGGCCGCCCTGCTCCTGATCCTGCCGGACGCGGCCGTGCTGGTGACCGACTTCCGCTACGCGACCCAGGCGCCCCGCGAGGTCGGCGAGTTTGCGCGGGTAGAGATCGATGCCGCCAGCGTGTGGCAGCGGCTGCTGAAGCAACTCCAGGAGCGACCCATCGACGCCCTGGGCGTGGAAGCGCAATCGCTCACTATTCGGGATGCTGAGCGGTTGAGCGGGGCGGCCAAGGGGCGGGTCGTCCCGACGACCGATATGGTCGAGCGTCTGCGGGCGGCCAAGGATCCGCAGGAAGTGCAGGCGATCCGTTGCGCCGCTGCCCTCGCTCAGGATGCCCTGGCCGAGGTCATGCCCGCCATCGGTGTGGGCCGAAGCGAACGGGAGATTGCAGCGGATCTGGAGAGCGCGTTGCGGCGACGCGGCAGTGAATGGCATCCGTTTCCCACTATCGTCGCCTCCGGCCCGCGTTCGGCGCTGCCGCATGCCCGTACCAGCGCGCGGGTGATCGAGCCGGGTGACTGGCTGCTGCTGGATTTCGGAGCCCAGGTAGACGGGTATTGCGCGGATCTCAGCCGAACGGTCGTGGTCGGTCGCCCGGCGGACGAGCGGCAGCGGGCGGTGTACGAGCTGGTGGCGACGGCACAGCGGCGCGCGCTCGAGCACCTGCGCCCCGGCATGACCGGCCGCGAGGGCGACGCGCTGGCCCGGACGGTGATCGCTGAGCGCGGGTTCGGCGATGCCTTCGGCCACTCGCTCGGCCACGGCCTGGGCCTGGAAGTGCACGAGGCGCCCCGGGTTGCGGCCACGGCCGACGCCCCAATTCCGCTGCATGCCGTGGTCACGGTCGAGCCGGGGATCTATCTTCCGGGTTGGGGTGGAGTGCGGTTGGAAGACGACGTCTACCTCGGCCCGGACGGACCGGAGTGTCTG
>DATJGL010000166.1:0-4110 GCA_035495075.1 Gemmatimonadales bacterium | reverse complement strand
TCGAGCCCAGGGGGGACAACTCGAAGCGCGATGCCGGAATATCTGGTGTCGCCCTTCGACTCTTTGGGGCACTGTTCGGTGAGTATGTGGGGTGTAGGTCCGTATGTCACTTCGCAGCCACTAGTGCCACTGCCCGTGCTCCGAATGGTGGAGTGAGAAGCAAGGACACGCGATTTCTGCCCATCAATGTCCATCACTCATTCCGCGGATCCCGCGGTCGGATGGACCGAGCCAAAGTGAGTCGGCATGGTCTCCAGGAGCTTCCGAAACCTTGGCGACTCTCGAAGCGAGGCGAAGTCCGGATCTTTCTCTGCCCACTCCCGCCGACCGAAGCCAGCTCGGATCCCCCGCTCGAGGGCGTCGAGCGCCCGCTCGTCCTCGCCCAGCAAAGCGTACACGCAGGCGATGCCGTACAGCACAGCGCCGTCCTCAGGGTCGAGCGCGAGCGCACGGTTCACCCACTGGAAGGCCTTCTCTCGCTCACCCAGGCGGCTGAGTTCGGTGGCTCCACTATACCATGCACGGGCATCATCGGGATTGAGTTCGAGGTGTTGCTCCAAGATCGGGAGCGCGCGTCGAGAGGCCGAATTGGCCTCGACCTTACGCCCCATCGCCTCGTTGGTCATCGCGAGATAGGAGACGGCCTGGTAATCGTCGGGTCGAAGCGCCGCAGCCTGCTCGAAGAAACGTGCCGCCTCAGCCAACTGACCCTTCTCGAAGCACACTCGAGCGTAAAAGTACCAGGTCTCATAGAGGCGCGGATCGAGCGCGATGGCGGACTCGAACTCCCGCTGGGCGGTCTCGAAACTCCCCCGCAGTGTGAGCAAGAGCCCGCGCGCCGCATGGGCCTCCGCGATGTCCGGGCCGAGCTCGAGCGCCCTCAGGCTCAGGGCGTCTCCCTGCTGCAGATTGGCTTCAGTCGCCTCGAAGTACATGTACAAGATCGAGCTGCAATCCGCCGCCCCCGCGTAGGCCAGGGTGAACTGGGGATCGAGCTCGATCGCGCGCTCGAACATGCGGCGTGCGAGCTGAATCTGCTTCTTGCGGAACTGATGGAAGAGCTGCCGGCCCCGGAGGTAATACTCGTACGCGTGGACATTGTCGGTACGGGGCCGGTCGATTCCCCTGCCGCGTCCGCCGGTCTCTCCCATGACGATCGACAACGCGCTCACGACGCTCTCTGCGATCTCATCCTCTACCGCGAACACGTCCGCCAGCTCTCGGTCGTAGCGCTCGGACCAGAGCTGGTAACCATCGGTGGCGTTGACGAGCTGCGCCGTCACCCTCAGGCGATTGCCCGCCTTGCGCACGCTGCCACCGAGAATCGTGGTGACCTTGAGTTTCCGGCCGATCTGGCCAACGTCCTCGTTTCGCCCTTTGAAGGCGAACGAGGAGGTACGCGCGGCGACACGGAGCGAGCCGACTCTGGTGAGCGCATTAATGATCTCCTCCGCTATGCCATCGGCCAAATACTCCTGATCGCGTTCGGCGCTCATGTCGCTGAATGGGAGCACGGCGATGGAGCGATCGCTCGTAGCGCCAGGCGCGGCTGGAACGGTGGCCGCTGTGGTTGCCCCGGTCTGGTCTATCGCCGAGGCCAAGCTGGTTGCGAACCCGGTGGCGGTGGAGAATCTGTCCACCGGATCCTGCGCGAGCGCGCGCGCGACTGCCGCCGCTACCGGTTCGGAGAGGTCCGCCCGGCGCGAGCGCAATGGGGGGGCTGGCCCGGTAAGGCGCTGCGCGAGCACGGCCTGTGGGGTCGGTCCCGTGAACGGCGGCTCACCCGCGAGCATCTCGTACACGACGCAGCCGAGGGCAAAGATGTCGCTCCGGGCGTCGACGGCGTGCTCCCCTGCAGCCTGTTCGGGACTCATGTAGGCCGGTGTCCCGAGCGCGAACCCGGTTCCAGTGAGGCGGTCGTCTCCGGCGTGCATCAACGCCCGAGCAATGCCGAAGTCCGCGACGAATGCATGCCCGGCGGAAAGCAGGATATTCTCGGGTTTGAGGTCGCGGTGGATGATGCCCCGGCCGTGAGCGTAATGCAGTGCATCGGCGACCTCCGTTGTGATCCGAAGCACCTCCTCGAACGGCAATCGCCCTTCCCGCCGAAGCCGGTCCCGAAGCGACTCGCCGTCCACATACGGCATCGTGTACCACAGGAGGCCCGCAGTGCCGCCGGAATCGTGAAGTGGGACGATGTGCGGATGAGTGAGACCGGCAAGGAACTCGATCTCACGTCGAAATCGCTCGGGTCCCAGGACGTGGGAGAGGTGGGGGTGAAGAGCCTTGAGGGCAACGGGTCGGTGGTGCTTGAGGTCTCGGGCCAGGAATACCGTAGCCATGCCGCCGCGACCGAGTTCGCGCTCAATGGTATAGGCACCCGCGAAGTCTGGTTCTAGCAGAGTTCGGAGGTCTGCCACTGTGGGCCTGGCTCTGGGGAAGGAGTTAGCGACTCTTGAGGATACACGGCGGGGGGGTGGAGAGCGAGATCAGGTCACGTATTCGGACGCTGGAGTGGTCCGAGGAACAGGCCAACTTCGACATCTGAGTGAGTAAAGTACGGCAAAGTCCAGCATGAAACCCAGCAAACTCCAGCATCGGGTGACACGAGCTCGCGAAAAGGTTAGCAAGTTGCTGGAGTTGGGGCGGTTACAGTGGCCCCTCTGGATCAGGAGAGTCCTGGTTCGAGCCCAGGAGGGGCAACTCGGCTCCCGCGATGCGGGAGCCGCTTTTTTTCGGGGGCTCGTCCTCGCCGCGGGGGCGGCTCGGATCGAGCCCAGGAGGGGCAATTGGAAGCGCGGTATGGGGTTATCCCGTACCGCGCTTCTCTCTCTGGTGCGACAATCGCCGTGATGGTGTGCCGCTTTGTGTGCCGCATCTAGGCTGACTTTATCTGCGAGCTCAACAAGCATGCCGGAACCTAAGCCGCGTAAAAAGCAAAGATCCCTCGACACAACCACCGCAGAAGCTCAGGCACTCAACGCAATACAAGAAGCAGTTGGGCAATTAAAAGCTTCAGGCCATCGAGAGTGGATTTCGCATCGACAAGAAAGGGTACATGAGCCGCCTCGACGCCGAGGTCGGCTTCTGGAACGCGAGGTACCGGGGAAAGGTAACGACCGTCACTTCAGCTGCGGGCCCAGCCCGCAACCTCACAATTGAACTCCTCCACAGCGGCCACACGGAGGCCGACACGCATCGGCGGCCGAGCCTCCCGCAGGCCCCGTCAGCTGCAAGCGGTGGTTAGGCCGCGGAGCGCCGGCGCTGGCTTCCGCGTCCGAAGCTGACGAATCTGATCAACAGCATTCTGCAATTTGTGCTCGATGAACATGCGGCCGATCCCCGTCGTTGCGCGGGTCGGGTCGCCATCCACCCCAGTGGTCGATTCTTGAGTGCTGTCACTGGCCGCCAGCTTGTCGCGCCGGATCCATTGAGCAGCTGCATCGAGGTACATGATCTCGCTCGTGTCATCGGTGCCTGCATGCCGATCCTCGGGGATATTATGCTCCCGCAAGTACCCCCGCATCCGCTCCTTCTCTTTGAAGTACAGGTCGGGCACGTAAAACACGCGGACGCCGCGGGCGTGCCAGTCCTGGTCGAGGCCCTCAGCTGCGCACGCTAGTTCCCCTTGGCCCCCGCCGTGATCGCCCATCAGGAACACCTGCTTGAACCCAGCGGCGATCGCGCTGAGGGCGACCTGCCGCACCACCCCGAGATAAACCTCCGGCGAGACCGAGACCGAACCGGGGAAACGCATGTGGCCTGTCTTGGCGACTGGATCGCCCGTCGGCGCAAATGGGAGTGTCGGGTAGGCTAGTGCATCCCCTAGCGCTTGGGCGATGCGCCCCGCGACGTAGTGGGCGACGAAGTTGTGCTTGCCCAGCGCCATGTGGGGTCCGTTCTGCTCGGTGCTGCCGGTGTAGATAATCGCGCTGGCACGGCCCGCGGCAACGGCGTCACGTACCTCGGGCCAGGTAAGGTTTTCAACGTACCAGTTTGACGGCACCGAAGGGGCGTGCGTCGTTGGCTCACCTTGGGCCAAGGCTGCTGGGGGCAGGACAGAGGCGAAGGCAAGCACCAGCGCGATACGTGTCATGGGTCCTCATGGAG
>DATJGL010000165.1:0-9669 GCA_035495075.1 Gemmatimonadales bacterium | reverse complement strand
GCCCCGCTCCGGTGAGTCGAACTCGAGCCACCCGTGGGTCGCGAGCGGGAGGTCGAACTGCGAGATCTGGTAACCCTTGGGCAAATCCGGATAGAAATAATTCTTGCGGGCGAACACGCTCCGGCTCTGCACGGTACAGCCGAGGGCGAGCGCGGCCCGGGTTGCCAGCCTGATGGCCTGGGCGTTGGGGACCGGCAAGGCTCCCGGCAGACCGAGGCAAACCGGGCAGACGTTGGTGTTGGGCGGGTCGCCGAATGCCGTCGAACAGCCGCAGAACATCTTGCTTCGGGTGAGAAGCTGAACATGCACCTCGAGCCCGATGACGGTTTCCCAGCTCATCAGCGGACCTCCTCGGTCCCGCCCAGCGTTCGTTCAAGCAAGGCGGCGACGGCGAGCAGGCGCGGCTCCTCAAAGGCTCCGGCAATGAGCTGCGCCCCGATCGGAAGGCCCCGGTCCCGGCCGACCGGCAGGCTCAAGGCGGGGAGCCCGGCGAGGCTGATGGCGCACACGAAGATGTCTGCGAGGTACATCTGGACCGGGTCTTCGGTTTTCTCACCTGCCTTGAAGGCGGGCGTGGGCGTGGTGGGCGTAAGCAGGAGGTCCACGCCGTTGGCCCCCAGCACCTGATGGAAGTCCTGCGCGATCAAAGCTCGGACGGTCTGGGCCTTTCTATAGTAGGCGTCGTAATACCCAGCGCTCAGGACGTAGGTGCCGATCAGGATTCGGCGGCGCACCTCGGCGCCGAAGCCGGAGCCTCGAGTTGCCCGATACAAGGAGCTGATGTCGCCTTCGGGTCCGACCGTCCGCACGCCATAGCGGACCCCGTCGTAACGGGCCAGGTTCGCGGCCGCTTCTGCCGGCGCGATGATGTAGTACGTGGGTACGGCGTATTTCGAGTGCGGGAGCGACACCTCACTAATGGTCGCGCCGAGCTCGCGGAGAGTGGCAACTGTCCGGTCGAGGCCGGCTCGCACTCCCGGATGCAGATCACTTGGGAAGTACTCGCGCGGAAGTCCCACCTTGAGGCCTGCCAGGCTCGAGATCGCGGCGGGCGCCTTCATGGGTGGCCGGTCAACCGAGGTCGCGTCGAGGGGATCGGGGCCGCTCATTACGGCCAGCACCCGGGAGGCATGATCCACCGTCTTCCCGAATACGGAGATGCAGTCGAGCGAAGAGCCGAACGCCACCAGCCCGTAGCGGCTCACCCGGCCGTAGGTGGGTTTCACTCCTACCACACCACAGAAGCTGGCTGGCTGACGCACCGACCCGCCCGTCTCCGATCCTAGCGCCGCAGGCACCACGTCTGCCGCAACCAGCGCCGCCGAGCCGCCGGACGATCCGCCCGGCACGCGCTCGTGGTCGAGCGGGTTCTTGACCCGGCCGTAGGCGGAATGTTCCGTGGACGATCCCATGGCGAACTCGTCGAGATTCGCCTTGCAGGCCACCATGGCGCCCGCGGCTCGGAGGCGCCGCACTGCCGTAGCAGTGAACGGCGACACGTAGCCCTCGAGGATGCGCGAGCCGCACGTAGTGGGCTCTTCAATAGTGACGATGTTGTCTTTGACGGCGAGCGGGAGCGCGTGCAATGCTCCCTGGGTGCTCATCCCGTCCACCCGCCTCGCCTCGGCTTCGAGACATTCCGCCGACCAGTGCAACGTCGCGTTGAGCCCGGCTGCCTGAGCTAGGCGAGCCCCAACGTCCTTGGCAACGGCGGCCGCGGTCACAGATCCTCCATCGCGCCGTGGCGTGGCACCAGGAAGAATCCGTCGGCAAACTCGGGCGCCATCGCCGCGGGCGGCCGGGCGAGCGGTGCCGAGTTCACGACGTCCTCACGGAGTGGCGTCGCTTCCGGGCCGGCCAGGAAGGGTTCGGCCTTGGTGTCCGACGGGACTTCATCCAGCTGAGCGACATAATCCACGATGCGGTTGAACTGCTCCACCAACTTGGGCAGCTCGTGTTCTGCCACGCCGATCTCAGCCAGCTTGGCTACATGCTTGACTTGGTCCGAACCGATCGTCATGCGCTCTCCCAGTCGCGCTCGAGGCCGGCATAGGCCACGAGCAGCTGCTTGACTCCGACGTCCGCATCGTCGAAGGCTACTTCAACCTTGAGATCCCGGCCTCCGCCGGTGAGCCCGCGAATGGTTCCGCTGCCGAACCGCCGATGGCGGACCCGTTCGCCCTTCACATACCTCGGTGCATCCTGATTCGCTTCCTCGGCGGGCCGCGCAGCGGCCGCGGGAGGCGACGGTTCCTCACCCCACCGACTCCACCTTGCTGCCGGTCGCTGGCTTGCCTGGCCGCCGCTCCAACCCGGTGCCCATAGGGCATTGGTGCGCTTCTCCTCGACCACGGATGGAGGCAGCGAGCGCAGGAAGGCAGACGCGATTCCCGGCCGCAGCTCGCCGCCACGACGGCGCGCACGCGCCCACGTGAGGTACAGCTTGTCCTTGGCTCGCGTGAGCCCGACGTAGCAGAGCCGCCGCTCCTCCTCCAACCCGCCGGGCTGTTCCTCGGCCCGCGCAAGTGGAAAGAGGCCGTGCTCCATTCCAGTGAGCACCACGACGGGCCACTCGAGCCCCTTGGCGGTATGCAGCGTCATCAAGGTGACCCCATCCGGCGCTCCGACGATGCTGTCCTGCGCCGTGAGCAGTGCCGCCTCCGCCAGGAACCGCTCGAGCGGAGTTCCTGGATCGTCGTTCTCGGGCACGATGACCTCGGACCACTCGGCCGCGCTGGCAATCAGCTCGCGCACGTTTTCCCAGCGGTCGGCGCCTTCGGGCCCTTCCGCCAGGAGGTAGGACTCGTAGTCGAGACCTTCGACGAGCTGCTCGAGAACTTGAGCCGGTGAAAGCTCGGCCGTTCGGCTGCCGAGCCCGTCGATGAACTCGGCGAATCGCCGAAAGGCCTCTCGGACGTTCGGCCGGAGATCGGGAATCCGATCAGCGATGCGCGCCGCCTCAAGCAGCGGCTTGCCCCACTCTTGCGCGGCCTGTCCGAAGACAGCGAGGCTGGTCTCGCCGACGCCCCGGCGCGGAACGCCGACCGCGCGCAGGAAGGCCTCGTCATCCGCCGGGTTGGCGATGAGTCGTAGGTACGCCAGCAAGTCCTTGACTTCACGCCGCTCGTAAAAGCTGATGGCCCCCACCAGCCGATAGGCCACGCCGGCGCGTCGAAAGGCTTCTTCCATGGCCCTGGACTGCGAGTTGGTCCGGTAGAGCACCGCCATCTCGCCGTAGCTCCAGTCGCCGGCACGCGCCCGGCGTGTCAACTCACCTACGACCCACTCGGCTTCATCCCGCTCGTCCGCCGCCGCCACCAGCGTGACCTGCTCCCCGCCCTGTCGGCGGGTCCGAAGCGTCTTGCCCAGACGACCCTGGTTCTCCGCGATGACTCCGTTCGCTGCATCGAGGACGATCTGCGTTGATCGATAGTTCTCTTCCAGCCGCACCAGTTTGCTCGTCGGGAAATCGCGTTGAAACTCGCGCATGTTCCTCACGTCAGCGCCCCGCCAGCCGTAGATAGACTGATCGTCGTCGCCCACCGCGCAGACGTTCCCCTGCGCGCCGAGCCGCCGGACCAGGAGGTATTGCGCCTTGTTGGTGTCCTGGAACTCGTCCACCAGGATGAACGCAAACTTGCGGCGATAGGCTTCGAGTCGCTCCGGATGCTGATCGAACAGGGTCAACGGATGCAGCAACAGGTCGTCGAAGTCCATCGCATTGGCATTCTTGAGGGCGGGGCCCAGCGCCCGGAACACGTCGGCCGCGACCTGTGAGAGCCGGTCGAACGGCGCCGCATTGCCAAGCTCGTCCGGAGTCAGCATGCGATTCTTGGCGGACGATATCGCCGCGGCGATCGCTCGAGGTGGGAAGAGCTTGGTGGAGTGGCCCGCCTGTTCCATCAGGCGCTTGACCAGACTCAGGCTGTCGTCTTCATCGTAGATCGTGAATCGGCGCGTAAAGCCCAGCAACTCGGCTTCCCGGCGGAGAAGTCGAGCGGAGAGCGAATGAAAGGTGCCGATCCAGAGCCCGGAAGGGTCGCGCGCCAGGAGGCGTGCGACCCGCTCCTTCATCTCACCCGCAGCCTTGTTGGTGAAGGTGACGGCGAGAATGCGATCGGGAGGAACTCCGTGCCGATCGATGAGGCCTGCAATGCGGGTGGTGAGCACACGAGTCTTGCCCGAGCCGGCGCCGGCCAGAACGAGCAACGGGCCCTCGACGTGCTCCACCGCTTCTCGCTGGGCGGGATTGAGGCCACGGCTCCGGTTGGTCGCCTCGGCAACATCGCTCAAGCCGGCGTCTCCGCCAGCGGAATACGGATCAGAAAGCACGTGCCCTTTTCGCTCGGCTCGAGGGCGAGTTCGCCCAGATGCGCTTCTTCGACCACGCGGCGGGAAAGGGCCAGGCCGATGCCCCACCCGCCGCGCTTGGTCGTGATCCCAGGTTCGAAGATGTCGCGACGAATCTCCTTCGGGATTCCTGGACCATCGTCGAGCACCCGGATCGCTGCGGTACGATCGTCCGTCTCCACCCGGAGAATAATCGTTCCCGATCGGCCCTGCAGAGCGTCGATCGCGTTCTTGACGAGGGCTTCGAGCGCCCACTCGAGCAAGACCGGATCACCCAGCACGGTGGGGCCGGCACCCGCGGCTTCCACTCGGAGATCTATCTGGTTGGCCCATTTGGGTAGGCGAGGTCGGAAGTACCCCGCCACCCGATCCGCCAATGCCCCGAGTCCGATGGGCTCGCGAGCCGCCGGGTTGCCGATACGTTCGAAGCGGCGCGCCACACGGTCGAGTCGCTCGGCGTCAGCCGAGAGGTGCTCGCCCAGGGCGGGAGGCGCTTCAGGGAGGGAGCGGATCCGCTCGATCCAGCCCTGAAGGCTCGTGAGCGGAGTACCCATCTGGTGGGCAGCCTCGCGCGCCATGGCGACCCAGAGCCGGTCGCGCTGGGCGTTCATCGCGCTTCGGTACGCAAAGATCGCCACGCCCACCATCACGGCGATGGTGAGGGCTTGCAAGACCACCAGCGCAGTGAGTTGGAGGCGCGCTGGCAATGGCCCGTAGTGGACTGTACCGATTGTAGAGTCCACTACCGGCGGATTCTGCCGGTCGAGGCCGCCTACGAATTGCTTGAGCCGGGGATCGTCGAGTGAGGTCTCGAAGGGGAGATTGTCGTACGCGGTAACGCGGCCGGCTGCGTCGGTGACCACGAGGGGCATGCCCAGTGCACGCACCTGTTCGCCCAACCGGAGCAAGGCTTCCGCTTCCGCCCCTGGGCGCGGGCTGTTGAGCCCGGCGAAGACCTCCGAGTAGAACCGGCTGGTGGATTCTGCGTCTTCGCGGAAGTGGCGTACGATGAGCCAGCCGGTGCCGAGGCTCAAGCCGGCGAGAAGCGCGACCAGCACCACGACCACCGCCGGCGCCAGGCGCTCGAGGCGCGGTCTACGACGCCGGGTCGATCCGCGAGACGCCGACATACGGCACCAGCGCATCAGGCAGCCGGACGGAGCCGTCCGCCTGCTGGCCGTTCTCCAGCAGCGCGATCAAGCAACGCGGAAATGCCACGCCCGACGCGTTGAGCGTGTGCACGAACCGCGGGCCTGCGCCCGGCTCAGGACGATAGCGAATGTTCGCTCGACGAGCCTGGTAGTCGGTGAAGGTGCTGGCGCTCGAGACTTCGAGCCACGTCCCCACGCCACACGCCCAAACCTCGAGATCAAAGGTGTGGGCGCTCGCATTGCCCGTGTCGCCGGCGGCGAGGTCCACCACGCGGTACGGCAGCTCGAGGCGTTGCAGCACGGTCTCGGCGTGGCAAGTGATCAGCTCGTGTTGTGCTTCGGAGTCTTCCGGCCGGCAGAAGCGAACCAGCTCCACCTTGTCGAACTGATGCACGCGGATCAGCCCTCGCGTGTCCTTGCCATGCGCGCCGGCCTCCCGCCGGAAGCAGGGTGTCCACGCGACGTAGGCCAGCGGCAGCTGCGCCCCATCGAGCACAGCCCCACGGTGGATGTTGGTGACCGGCACTTCCGCTGTGGGGATCAGGTAGAGGCCGTCGTCCTGAGCGCGGTACAGTTCTTCGGCAAACTTGGGCATCTGCCCGGTCCCGAAGATCGAGTCATAGTTCACGAGGTACGGCGGGGCCACCTCCACATACCCGTGCTCCCGCACGTGGAGGTCGAGCATGAAGTTCGCGAGAGACCGAGCAAGCCGGGCCCCCATTCCTCTGAGCAGCGGGAAACCGGAGCCGGCGATGCGGGCGCCGGCCGGGAGATCGAGGACGCCGAGCGTTTCGCCCAGCTCCCAATGGGGCTTCGGAGTGAAGGCAAACGTCGGCGGAGTGCCCCAACTCCGGACCACGCGATTCGCCGCCGGCCCGCCGTCAGGGACTTCGTCGAGCAGGAAATTGGGGAGCAGGCTCAGCTCGTGCATAAGCTCGCTCTCGGTTTCGCGGGCTTGGATCTCGAGTGCCTTCTCTTCCTCGCCGGAGGCCTTGAGCCGAGCCAGCAGATCGTCGGCAGGCTCTTTGTTCTTCTTCCGGCGGGCGACCTCCTCGCTGGCAGCTTTTCGATCGGCCCGGCAGGCCTCGAAGCGGGCTAGCCGCTCCCGATGACGCCGATCGAGCTCCAGGACGAGATCTACCTGCTCCGGAAGCGCCGGGTCCAGGCGCCGCGCAAGGACCGCGCGGCCAGCGTCCGGATCTTGCCGGAGCCGCTTCAGGTCGATCATCAGCGCCCTAGTTTTGCGGGATACCTGGAGTGAGCTCGCGGAACCCGCAGTTCCGGTTGGCGAGTACCTCGAACGTGATCTCGCGGTCGACGTCGTTGAAAGACAGGATCCGCAACTTGGCGTAGACCGGCACGCCGACGCTGGTACACACGAGGCTGCTTCTGGCGACGAACACCTGATTGATGGCGGTCGTGATCGTGTCAAGCGTGTTGTAACCGTTGAGCGGCGCCTCGGTGATCTGGTCGAACGACTGGTCGCTCAGGAGAAGGCCGGGGGCCACTCCACTGGTGTTCGAGATGCCGAGCGCTCCCTGCGGCAGTAGGACGTGGTGGCCGTTGGATTCGACGTTGTACGCGAAATCGAATTGCGAGGTCTGGTCAGTGCGCACGGCGGCGCTGGCCGGAATCGAAAACGCGCTCGGCGTTTCGATGCTGGTGCCCACCAAGGCCCCCAGCACGATGGTATCGACGACATTCGGCTGGGTAGCATCTCCCAGCGGATTACCGTTGCACCCGCCCGCGGCAAAGCCGAGCGGGAGGAGCCCGAGAATGAAAATGATGCGGCGCATGAGACCGGAACTCTAAGCCCCGTGCAGAGAGGGGTCAACCCGTACTCATTGCTTGACTTCGCTCTCGTCGACCCCTACGTTGCGCTCACCATTTTCCGTTCATCAGCCGAGGAAGTCGCTTGACCGCTTTGGGAGAGGTCGTACGGGCGTTCGGCGACCGTCCCGACGTCGCCGCAGTGGTGCTGGCGAGCGCCGATGGTCTGCCAATTCATACCGCCGGCCGGCGATCGGTGGATCCGGATTCCACGGCGGCGCTTGCCGCGACCTTCGTTCGCCAGGCTGCGGCCTTGAGCGAGGCGACCGGACTGGGTGAGATCGACACCGCCGTGCTCGAGTCCGCCCGCGGACTGGCGGTCGTGGCACGGGTGGGCACCGATTGGCTTGTCGTAGTGCCCTCAGACTCGGCCGACGCCGGCGCCCTGCTCTACCATCTGAGAGTCCATCGACCCGCGCTCGCAGCTCTTCTCTGACGTGATCCAGCTTTTCCATTCGGGCGCCGACTTGGCCCAGCCAGTCTTATGAAATGGGCCGTAATCCTGGCCGGCGGATCCGGCACCCGCTTCTGGCCGCTCAGCACTCCCGATAATCCCAAGCAGTTGCTTCCGCTCAGCGGCACCAGGTCCACGGCGCAGGAAGCGGTGGATCGGCTGGAGGGCTTGGTGGCGCCCGAACGAGTGCTGGTGGTTACCGGTGCTTCGCTCGCCGCAAAGCTTCGGCAACAACTTGGACTACAGCACGACAACGTCCTGATCGAGCCGCGTGCCGCGTCGACCGGACCCGCGTTGGTCTGGGCCACGTGCGAGGCGCTCCGCCGAGATCCTGACGCGGAAGTGCTTTCGCTTCATGCGGACTGGTCGGTCGGCGACCCGGAAGAGTTTCGTCGGACAGCCGATCGGGCATTGCGGACGGCGCGCAGCTTCGACCGACTGGTGACGGTCGGTATCGTCCCCTCCCGACCGGAAACCGGGTATGGCTACATCGTGCCGGGCGCTCCGCTCGATGCCGACGCTCGCAACGTGGCGCGCTTTTCCGAGAAACCGGACGCCGCAACGGCGCTCGACCTGATGGCCGCGGGCGCGTTGTGGAACTCAGGCCTGTTCGCGTGGACGGCAGTAACACTACTGCGCGAGATCGAGCTGCACACGCCGGAGATAGCCGGACAGCTCGGAGCGTTGAAGCGCGGAGACGTCAACCACTTTTTCCGCGACGTCACCCCCGTATCGATCGATGTTGGCCTCCTCGAGCGAAGCACCGCCGTCGCGGTGGTGAGCGGCGCCTTCGCCTGGGACGACGTCGGTACCTGGGAAGCGCTCACGCGGGTCCGGCCCAGGGACAGCCAGGGCAACGTGCTGGTTGGCTCGGCCGTTGCGCATGAATCCTCCGACTGTGTCGTGTGGGCTGGAGAGGACGTCGTCATCCTGAGCGGTGTGAAGGACCTCATCGTCGTGCAGGCACACGGGCGGGTGCTGGTCATGCCCCGCCGCCGAGCCGCAGATATGAAGCGCCTGCTCGACGCTCTGCCACCTGCCGTGCGCGATCTCCCGGGGTGATTCCGCTTTACCTGCTCGAACCCGAAGCACCGGGGGGCAAGTGGGCTCCGTTCAGCGGCGTGCGCCCCATCGCCGAACTGCGCGCCGGGCTGTGGCGCATTCGAGAGCGCTGGTCTCGCAGTCTCGGTTTGGAGGTTGCCGGTATTCTCGGCACCCACGCCGCCGGATTCCACGAGTTCGACGAGCCAGCTACGTCGGCTCCGTCGACGCTCGCCGGGCCGGCAGTGGTGGCTGCTAGCTGGTTTGCGCCGACGGCGCAAGCCATACCGCTGGCATTGGAGACCCGGCGGCTGGTGCACGGCGAGGCAACGGTCGCGTGGATTGTCCCGGCCGGTGAGCGTTTCGATCCGACGAATACGCGCGGACGCGCCGTGGCCGTGAACGGCGTCCCCTTGGCCGGCACATATTCACTCCTGGATGCGCTCGAGAAGCTGCTGCTCGAAGACTGCGCGGCATTCCTGGGGCGCGGCTCGTCGCCAAGCGGTGCACTCATCCTCGGCGATTCGAACGACGTGATATCGCTCGGGGCTGTCGTGGAACCCGGCGTCGTATTCGACACCCGCTCCGGACCGATCGTGCTCGAGGCGGGAGTCGAGGTACGCCATGGGACGCGGCTCGAGGGACCCTTCTTCGCCGGCCCGCGAACCCGGCTACTCGGCGGTTACATGCGCGCCTCTGTTTTCGGACCGGAGTGTCGTGCGCGGGGAGAAATCGCCAGCTCCGTGTTTCTGGGTTATGCCAACAAGGCCCATGACGGCTTCGTTGGTCACAGTGTTCTGGGCCACTGGGTCAACCTGGGGGCCGGAACCACAACGTCGAATC
>DATJGL010000164.1:0-27110 GCA_035495075.1 Gemmatimonadales bacterium | reverse complement strand
CCTCCGCCCTCCGTCGTCTATCCTCGCGTGTGCTCGAGGGGTGCCTGGAGCCTGTGTCGGCGCCGCCACGGAGGCGATACGCGAATTCTCATCATCGACGACAAAGCACGCCCGGCGATGCCCGGTGCGCCCAGACCGTGGTCGGCTCCGGCGGCGGACGCACTCGGTCTCAATGGAGCTGCGCGCTCGCTGGTGCGCGAGCTCACGGTTCCCACGCCGATTCCCGGCACGTTGCCTCGGCTCGACCTCATGCAGGAAGGCGGCGCCAGCGTTCCAGCGAACCCCCAGCTGGTGCGGGACCTGGTCGCACGAGTGGAGCAGCTGCTCGCGCAAGCCCGGCAGGAGACCCGCGAAAGCGACGCTCCCTGGCCGGGCACCACGGTGGTCGCAGGTGACCTCACGCTCGACCTGCCGTTGCAGGCGCAGCAGCACGTGCTCCACCATCGCGAAGACCACCGAGCAAGCGAGCGCCACGCAGAGCCCCGAGAAGAGGCTTCGGGCAGTTGCGGAGCGGCTGCGGAGCATCGATCGGATCAGCAAGAGGCCGGGCACGGTCAGCCCGATCCATACACCGAGACTCAACAGCTCGACGGTCAGCAGATGATCCAGCGGAACCATCCGCGCGCGGGGAGTCTGGCTGAGCGCGGCTCCCGCAGCGACGGCGGCGACCAGCAACCAACCGACGACCGCGGTCGTCAGGAGCGGCGATGGTACGGGTCGAGCGGAAGGGGCCTGATCGCGAACGGTTGCAGATATCAAACGACGGCGCAGTAGCTGGGTTTGCTTCCGATTACGCACACAGAGCGGCCGACGTTGAAGCCCGACCTTCTCCAACGCTTGTTGCGCAATGAAGAGGTGGATAGCTTCGGGTGCGGCCGGGAAACACGCCGTAACCCCCGTCCTCGCAAGAATATACGAGACCGTCTGTGATCATGCGTCAAGGCCTGCTCTGGCTCTCCGAGCGCCAGGGCGTCTTCAATTTCGTGCGGCGGAATGGACTCGCGAGGAAGTTCGCATCCCGCTTCGTCGCCGGAGAAACAGTGGACGACGGAGTGTCGGCTGCACGCGATCTGAAGAGTCGTGGCATCACCGCGACGCTCGATTTGTTGGGTGAGAGCGTCACGCGGGCAAGCGACGCGACAGCGGCGTGTGGCCAGTACATCAAAATGCTGGACCACATGGCCAGCGCAGGGGTCGAGGTCAACGTCTCGGTCAAGCTGACCCAGATGGGCCTCGACATCGGCGAAGATGTCTGTCTTCGGAACGTGGTGAGCATCCTGCAACGGGCCCGCCAGCTCGACGGATTCGTCCGGCTGGACATGGAAGGATCGGACTACACAGAGCGGACCCTGGCCTTCTTCAAGCAGCGCCTGTTCGAGCGCTTTGGATCACACTGTGGCGTGGTGATTCAGGCCATGCTCCGTCGTTCCCGGGCAGACCTGATGGACCTCATCGCCATGGGGGCGCGGGTGCGGCTCTGCAAGGGCGCCTACCTGGAGCCGCCATCGGTCGCGTTCCCGGACAAGGCCGATGTCGACCGGAACTACGTCGAGCTGATGGAGCTGCTCCTGAGCCGCGGCACCTATCCCGGCATTGCCACCCACGACCCCGCCATTCTCAAGCACGCGCAAGCCTTCGTCCAGCGAAACAGCATCGGGGCCGACCGGTACGAGTTTCAGATGCTGTTTGGCGTGAGACGAGACCTCCAGCAGCGACTGCGCCGGAACGGTCACCGGGTGCGGGTCTACATCCCCTTTGGAACCCAGTGGTACCCCTACCTCATGCGCCGCCTTGCCGAGCGGCCCGCCAACATCGCCTTCATATTGGGCAACCTCGTCAAGGAGTCGGTGCCAGAGCGGTGAGCGAGTTCACTCTCGGTGGTTACATGGAGAAGCACGAGCGCGCTGCCGCCTTCGGCGGGAGCGACGGCCATGCCTACTCTGTGGCCATCTACGTGGAGGACGAGCCGGATCAGCGCGGGCGTTTCGGGGCCGCGCTGCTGTTCGTTCGCTGGTCCGAGGGTGGGGAGCGCCCGGTCGGTCACCTCGAAACCGAGGTGTTGGTGTGGGGGAAAACGAAGGAAGAGGCCGCGGACCGGCTTAAGGGTCTGTCGCTGTTTGACGTGAAAGCGGCCCTGGACGAGGCGATCAGCCGGGCGCCCGGCGAGTGGTAGGGTCCGGCCTAGGTACGATCCTCGAGCGGGACGGCGCGGTGTACCGCGTCGCAACGGCCGACGGCCCGGTCCGAGCTGTGCTCCGGGGCAAGGTGAAGCGGGACCAGCCCCGGGTGGTCGTCGGCGACGTCGTCCGACTCGAGCCCGAAGCGGGCGGCGAGATCTTCGGCATCGCCGGCGTCGAGCCGAGAAGGTCGTTGCTGGCTCGGCGAGTGCCGGAAGGTCGGGGCGCGCGCCCGGTCGCGGCCAACGTTGATCATGTCTTTGTGGTGACGGCGACGGTGCACCCCGATCCGATTCCCCAGCTGATCGATCGTTTGCTGGTCGTGGCAGAGGCGAATGCGCTTTCAGCTGCGGTCGTGCTCAACAAGACCGATCTCGATGCGGGGTTGGCTCTAGAGGGTCGATTTGTGTCAGCGGGCTATCAGGTATTCCGAACCAGTGCCAAGACCGGCGACGGCATCGCCGACCTGCGTGGAGCCCTCCTGGGCGGCACGTCGGTGGTGACCGGCCCCTCGGGGGCCGGAAAATCGAGCCTGCTCAACGCCATCCAACCGGGGCTTCGACTGCGTACCGCCGACCTCAGCCCCAAGGTGCAACGCGGTCGTCAGACCACCGTGTCGGCGGTCATGATTCCGCTCGAGGGAGGCGGCTATCTCATGGATACGCCGGGCTTCAGCGAGGTCGGCCTCTGGGGCATCGACGCGCGCGAGCTGGCGGCGTGCTTTCCCGAGATGCGGTTGCTGGTGACCCGTTGCCGTTACGCCGATTGCCGTCATGTGAGTGAGCCGGACTGCACGGTGCGGGCGGCGGTGGAGGATGGCGGAATCGCGAGCGACCGGTACCAGAGCTACCTGGCGCTCCTTGGGGAAATCGAGAGCGAGCCAAAAGAATGGGAGTAGGTCTTCACGCTTTCCCCCTTTCTCCCTTTCGCTGCTTTTTAGTCCACCTCACATCGTCGCGGCTTTCGACCTTCGCCATCATTCGATCGAACGCTTCATCGAGGTCGATGCCCTCCCGGTTGGCCATGCAGATCAGCACAAACAGAATGTCGGCCATCTCCATCCCGACATCGCCCTCTGGTTCGTCTTTTTTTTTGGTCTTCTGCCCGAAGCGGTGATTCACCTCGCGGGCCAGCTCGCCAACCTCCTCTGCCAGCCGCGCGAGATTGGTCAGTGGATGGAAGTACCCCTCTTCGAACTGCTCGATCCAGGCATCGACTCGGCGCTGCGCGTCGCGAAGGGACATGGCCAGGTGGGGGAAAGTGAGAAACGGAGAAAGCGTGAAAGGGGATGTGGTGACAGTTAGCCCTTGGCAGCACCCATCCCGGCCCTGCGCGTTTCTCTTTCCCCGCTTCTCCCTTCCCCCTCTCGCCCACTTCTCCCGCCTTCCAGCGCTGCGATCAGCGCTTTGCAAAACATCGGCAAGTCGGCAGGCGTCCGTGACGAGATGAGGTTGCCGTCCACCACGACCGGACTGTCCTCCCAAAGCATCCCTGCGTTCACGAGGTCGTCCTTGATGGCGCCGACGCTTGTTCCCCGTTTCCCTCGAAGGATGTTGGCTGAGATCGGTACCCACCCAGCATGGCAGATGAATGCGATCGGCTTCGCTGCCTGGTGGATCTCGCGTACCAGCTGAAGGACCCGCTGAGAGCGACGGAGGATGTCCGGCGCGTATCCTCCCGGAATCACCAGGCCATCGAAGTCCCGGGCGGAGACGTCGTCCACGTTCGCGTCCACCGTGACCGGATAGCCCCGCTTTCCCTGATAGGTTTGCTCGCCCAGACCGGCGACAACGGTGCGCGCCCCCTCTTCCTCCATCCGGATCTTGGGATACCACAGCTCCAGATCTTCGTAGAGCGGAGCGGCGAAAAAGAGAATGCTCGTGCCCTGTAGTGACATTGGTTACCTCGTGATCCGCTATCCGCTATCCGCTATCCGCTATCCGCTATCCGCTATCCGCTATCCCTGCCGGCTATCGGTTGGTAGCTGATAGCCGAGAGCGTCCATTCACATCCTACCATACTTCTTCAGGATTGCTACCAGCCGATCGGCCGGCAGCGCGTAGACCCGGTTTCCGTCCGCACCGGTCATCGTCTGCGCGGCCAGCAAGGCGTTCAGAATCGCCTCCTCGGTGGCGTCTACTGTCGCTTCGAAGAGCGGATTGATGCGGTCGTTGGGCAGCATCGTGAGCCGCACGGTTCCAGTGTCGACCGCGGTGTTCGGGTTCGCGGTGGAGAAAGCCAGGAAAAGGTCGCCGGAGGAATCTTCCCCCAGGCCCCCCATCCGACCCAGGCCGAGCGCTGCCCGCTTGGCCAAGCGATTGAGCTGATGGGGCAGGAGCGGTGCATCCGTCGCAATAAGGATGATGATGGAGCCACCTCCGCTTCCGTCGGAGGAATCGCCGGGCACCATCGCGCCGGCAGTAGCGCAGGCCGGCAGCCGCTCGGAGCCACTCGGGCTCAGAGTCGAGCACGGCATGAGGTCGCGAATCTCTCGACCCACCGGGGCGCCGAGCACGTTCAGGCGGCTCCGCTGGCCGTAGTTGCACTGTACCAGCACCCCGACGGTGTACCCTCCGTTCTTTGCTGTCAGCTTCCGCGAGGACGTGCCGATCCCCCCTTTGAACTTGTGGCAGATCATCCCCGTGCCGCCGCCCACGGCGCCTTCCAGGACCGGGCCGCTCGATGCGTTCGCGATGGCTTGAGTGACGTCCGCCGGGCGGACGTGCATTCCCTCGATGTCGTTGAGGGTGCCGTCCCATGTCTCGGCGACAACTGGAGTCGATATGTTGAACGCATCCCACCCCGATTGCACCATCGCGGTAATGGTCGCGTCCCGCACCACCCCCACACTCATCGTGTTCGTGATCATCACCGGGCCCCACAAGAAACCGTTCTCGGCGACGTAGTGAATCCCGGTCATCTCCCCGTTTCCGTTCAAAGCGAAGAACCCGGCAAAGACGGGATCAGTCGAACGTTTCCCGCGGGGGAAAACGGAAGTCACGCCGGTACGCACCGGCCCCTTTCCGCGCTCCAGGCGGCCCTCGCCCTTGATGAGCGTTGCGTGACCGACCTCGACACCGCGCACGTCGGTGATCGCATTCAGCGGGCCCGGTGTTCCGGGGAGCGGGATGTGGAGGTCCCGGGCCCTGGGCTTCGCCTGAGCAGATGCTTGGTGGGCGGCGGCGAGGGCAATCGGCAGACCAACCAGCAGTGCGCGCGTCCGGGCGGACCAGGCCATCGAGCGCTCCGTCGAAAAGATTGAGGCTGGAATCTACAGGCGGCCGGAAAAGATAAGAGCCCTGGCAACACCGGGGCTCTCTCTACATCGGGGACTACGGCTGCATCAGTAGGTCGGCCAGTTATCGACCGCTCACGCCCACCGTCGGCCCCAGCATCACACTCAGGCCGCTGACAACGGCGCCGAGAACGCGGCGACCCTCGTTTGGCAAGCGGCCGACACGCTGGAGACGCCCAAGCTACGGTCGGCCGTAAGCGGTCCGCCTAGTTTCGGGACACCAGCAGACTGAGGCTGCAGTTCGCAGGGGGCATGCCCGTCGGGCATAGATACGCGTTGCATTGCTGTCTAGGAGCTTATGCGAAGGAATGTAAAGACGGCCTTGCCCCAGGCGGTATCTTGCGATGCATGGGCTGTTGACTGGGGCCATCAGTTGCAGCCGGCATGCAGCGCAAGACCGTGCGCTGGACGCGAGCGGCTCTCACATCCAAGCTGGGCTTCGGCAGTATTTTTCGGCTCCGGAAACACCTAGTCACCGAGGTCATCATGCGCCCGCGCGATCGCATCCTAGCAAATCTTGAGTCTCTCTACCGTGAATCGTACGAGCGGGCGCGCGCTGCCGGCGAGACCGCGAGAATGGTGGATCTCGAGAGCGCGTACATGCGTGACCAGCTGATGCTCGAGATCCTCCTCGACGTGCGCGACCTCTTTGCGAACCCTCCTGCGGCGCAGGAGGGCAGCACGCTAGAACGGCTCGATCAGCTCCGTCGGCTGGTGCGACGCTAGAGACGACGGGCTATCTTTCGCCGTTTGCCGCAAGCACCCACACCGCCGAGAGCCATGGCCACTCGAACTCCCTCCCGCAGCCGGGTCGCCGCGAAGCTCGAGAAGGCCGACCTCGTCGAGCTCTACCGTCTCATGCTGCTCTCCCGACGCATCGACGACCGGGAGATTCAGCTCAAGCGCCAGAACCGGATCTTCTTTCAGATCTCGGGCGCCGGCCACGAAGCGGTGCTGGTCGCCGCAGGGCGCGTGTTCCGGCCGGCCTATGACTGGTTCTACCTCTACTATCGCGACCGGGCCCTGTGCCTTGGCTTGGGGATGACGGCCACCGAGCAGCTTTTGTCCGCTGTGGGTGCGGCCGACGATCCCAACTCGGGCGGCCGGCAGATGCCCTCGCACTGGGGCCACCGCGACCTCAACATCGTGACGACGTCGAGCCCGACCGGCACCCAGTTTCTGCAGGCCGTCGGGGCCGCGGAGGCATGGCTCCGCTATACCACGATCCCCGAGCTCGCAAGCCGGGAGGAGTTGTTCCACGGCGACGAAGTCGTCCTCTGTACCGCGGGCGATGGTACGACCAGCGAGGGCGAATTCTGGGAATCGTTGAGCACCGCCTGCAATCTCAAGCTGCCGATCGTCTTCCTCATCGAGGACAACGGCTACGCGATCTCCGTTCCGGTGGAGGTAAATACACCCGGCGGCTCGATCTCGAAGCTGGTGGCCGGGTTCCCCGGTCTCTTGATCGAGGAGGTGGACGGTTGTGACGTGCTGGCGTCATACGACGTGCTGAGTCGGGCCCATGAATACTGCCGGGCGCGGAAGGGTCCGGCCCTGGTTCACGCTCGCGTCATCCGCCCGTACAGCCACTCCCTCTCGGACGACGAAGTCCAGTACCGCTCCCCTGCGGAGCGAGAGGCCGACGCGCAGCGAGATCCGTTGCGCCGTTTCCCGGAGTATCTCGTGACTCAGGGGATTGCGACGGAGGCGGAGCTCGAGCTGGTGAAGGCCCAGGTGGAAGAGGATCTCCGGGTAGCGACCGAGATCGCTCTGGCCGCTCCGCAGCCGGCACCCGAAACCGTCACGAATTACGTGTACTCGATGGACGTGGACCCCACCTCCGAGCAGTTCGACACCGAGGACGATCCCCGCTTCACCGGCGACCCGACCACCATGGTCGATCTGCTGAATGCGTGCCTCAGGGACGAGATGGCCCGCGATCCGCGGATCGTGGTCTTCGGCCAAGACGTCGCCGACGCGAGTCGCGAGGCCTGCCTCCCCCAGGTAAAGGGCAAGGGGGGTGTCTTCAAGGTCACGTGGGGTCTCCAGCGAGCGTTCGGCGGCAATCGGGTCTACAACTCGCCGCTGGCGGAGGCCAACATCGTCGGCCGGGCGATCGGGCTTGCCCAGCGAGGCCTCAAGCCCGTAGTCGAGATCCAGTTCTTCGACTACATCTGGCCGGCATACATGCAGCTCAGAGATGAGCTCGCGACGATGCGCTGGCGTTCCAACAACACCTGGGCCGCTCCGGTAGTCGTGCGGGTGAGCTACGGCGGCTACCTCAAGGGTGGCGGACCGTACCACTCCCAGACGGGCGCCGCCGTGTTCACGGGGGTTCCTGGAATCCGGGTGGTGTGTCCTGCCACGGCACTCGATGCCAATGGGCTCCTGCGCACCGCGATTCGAAGCGAGGACCCGGTGCTCTTCCTCGAGCACAAGCACCTCTATAGGCAGACCTACAACAAGGCGCCCAATCCAGGTCCGAATTTCATGATTCCGTTCGGCAAGGCAAAAGTGGTCCGGGAGGGATCCGATCTGACCGTGGTCACCTACGGCGCGGTGGTCCAGCGCGCACTAGTGGCGGCGAAGGAAGCCGAGGCCGAGCACGGACTCAAGGTGGAGGTGATCGACCTGCGCTCGCTCTCTCCGGTGGATTGGCCGACGATCCACGGATCGGTCAGAAAGACCAATCGGGTTCTGGTCGCCTACGAAGACGCGCTCTCCTGGGGCTATGGTGCCGAGATCGCGGCGCGAATCGCGAGCGACACGTTCGAGTGGCTCGACGCTCCGGTGCGACGCCTGGCGGCAACCGATACCTTCGTCGCCTACGCGCCGGACCTCGAGGACGTGATCCTGCCTCAGGCGGAGGGATTGAAAACTGCGATGGTAGAGTTGGCGGGGTACTGACACAAAAAGCGTGAACGGTGAACGGTAAACGGGAGCTTCCGTGTCCCCCGTATACCGTTCACCGTTTACCGTTTACGCTGTTCTGTGAAACCGTCGCCGGTCCAGGTCGTAGGAATGCTCCATGACTACAACCCAACCCCTCCAAACCGAAGAGTCCCTCGACCCTCAGGACTGGGACGAGCTTCGCGGACTCGGTCACCGCATGGTGGACGACCTGATGGACTATCTCCGGACCGTTCGTGAGCGCCCGGTCTGGCGCCCCATCCCCGCCGAGCTGAAAGCTCGCTTTCACGGGCCGGCACCGCGCGCGCCAGAAGGCGCCGAGAAGGCGTACCGAGATTTCAAAGAGCATGTCCTTCCCCATCCGATGGGAAACATCCATCCCCGGTTCTGGGGTTGGGTCATCGGGACCGGCACACCGCTCGGGGCCTTGGCCGAGATGCTGGCAGCCGGAATGAATCCGAACATGGGCGGCGGTGATCACGTGCCGAACCACGTCGAGGCACAGGTGCTCGACTGGTGCAAGGAAATGCTGGGCTATCCGCGCTCGGCGAGCGGTTTGCTGCTGAGTGGCGGCTCGATGGCAAACCTGGTGGGGTTGACAGTAGCCCGGAACGCTCGCGCCGGGATCGACGTGCGTCGGGCGGGTGTCAGAGGCGCAGCCGGGCCGCTCACGGTGTACGGCTCGAGCGAGATGCACAGCTCGATTCAAAAGGGCGTCGAACTGCTGGGCCTGGGCAGCGACGCACTTCGCATCGTGCCGGTGACGTCGGCGTTCGAAATCGACATCGCCGGGCTCGAGCACATGATTCGCGAGGATCGGGCCTCCGGCTGTCGCCCCATCTGCGTGGTGGGCAATGCCGGCACCGTCAACACTGGCGCTTTGGACGATCTGGAAGCGCTGGTGGCGCTCTGCGCCCGCGAGCGCCTCTGGCTGCACGTGGACGGCGCCTTCGGCGCGCTGGCTGCTCTGGTGCCCGAGTATCGAGAGCGTCTAGCGCCGATTTCGAGCGCGGACTCGCTTGCGTTTGATCTCCACAAGTGGATGTACATCCCGTTCGAGGCCGGCTGCACCCTGGTTCGCGACGCCGAGACTCACCGCCGGGCGTTCTCGCTCACCCCGGATTACCTCACCCACGCGGAGCGCGGTCTGGCGGCCGGCGACCTGTGGTTCAGCGACTACGGCATCCAACTCTCCCGTGGCTTCCGGGCGCTCAAGGTATGGATGTCGTTCAAGGAAAACGGGCTGGACAAGTACGGCCGGCTCGTTCGCCAGAATATCGAGCAGGCGCGCTATCTGGCGGAGCTGGTCCGCGACGCGCCGGACCTCGAGCTGCTCGCGCCGGTTCCGCTCAACATCGTCTGCTTCCGCTACGTTGCGCCGGGCCAAAGCGATCAAGCGCTGGACGCGGTCAATCAGGAGATCCTGATTCAGCTGCACGAGCGCGGTATAGCCGTGACGTCGAATGCTCTTCTACAAGGCCGGTTTGCGCTGCGGGTCGCGATCGTGAATCACCGCAGCCGAGTGGATGATTTCGATCTGCTGGTGCGGGAGGTGAGGAAGATAGGGGCGGAGCTGTCGGACCCGAAAGCGTGAACGGTAAACGGTGAACGGGGGCTTCGGTGTGAACGGAGCCCCCGTTCACTGCTCACCGTTTACGTTGCTCTTCAACGACCTCTCCCGACCTACCGACCGAAAAAAGCAGGCGCCTCTCCTAGCGGGAGGCGCCCGGTTTTCCACTCAAGGTGCCGGTTTTCCTGCCGGCTCATTTGCGGCTGTCGTGCCGCGAAACGGACGAGAACATCGCTGGGATGCTCTCGCAGCAGACCCTACCAATTGTAAGGCTGAGGTCGGCCAAGCTGATGGAATCGGTCCATGATTTGGACGCTCGCCGCCGGGTACCCGTCTGCATCAAGCGGAACGTCCACATCCTCACTTTCCGGCTGAGGACGCGGCCATCATGCGGCGCCTGCACTACCTTCTCAATGGCCAACCCGGCCACCGGACTCGTGAACTCGGACTTAAAATCTTGGCGCCTGGCGTCGTCAATTGTCCGGCCGCAAATTCGCCGAAGCTCTTATCAGGGAATCCCTCTACTGGTGCCTGATCCCGCCCTCGGCGATTTCCTGCGCGACCGCTACCGGGTCGACCGCGAGCTGGGCCGCGGCGGTATGGCGACGGTCTATCTCTCGCACGACCTCAAACACGACCGGCCGGTCGCGCTCAAGGTCATGGACGGCAAGGCTGCCGCGATATTGGGCACCGACCGGTTCCTGCGGGAGATCAAGCTTGCCGCGCGGTTGCAGCACCCCCACATCCTGCCGGTCTTCGATTCGGGAGAGGCAAAGGGTCAGCTTTGGTACACCATGCCGTTCGTCGCGGGGGAAAGCGTGCGCAATCTCCTGGACCGCGAGGGTGGGCTCCCCCTGGACGTCGCCCTCCGGATTGCGGGTCAGGTGGCTGATGCGCTGGACCACGCTCACCGGCATGGAGTCGTGCACCGGGACGTCAAGCCCGAGAATATCCTGCTCTCGGAAACACACGCCTGGCTGGCCGACTTCGGCGTCGCGCACGCGGCCGGCGGCGCGAGCGAGCGACTGACCGAAATCGGGATGGTGGTCGGTACGCCGGCGTATATGAGTCCCGAGCAGGCGAGCGGTGATGTCCCGCTGGACGGACGCACGGATATCTACGCGCTCGGGTGCGTGCTGTACGAAATGCTCACGGGGCGGCCTCCTTATCGGGGTGCCACACCGGCGGCCGTGCTGGCCCAGCAGCTTACGGGTCCGGTTCCCTCGCTTCGCGCGACTCGGGTCGAGTTGCCGGTCTGGATCGATCGGGTGGTGGCGAAGGCCTTGTCCAAGTCTCTCGCGGATCGTTTCGCTACGGCAGCAAGCTTGGCGGCGGCGCTGGTAGCTCCGCCGGCCACCGAGGTGGTGTCGGCCGCTCCGGCCGAGAAGTCGGTCGCAGTACTGCCCTTCGCAAATCTGAGCGCCGATCCCGACAACGAGTTCTTCGCGGACGGAATGACGGACGAGGTCATCAACGCGCTCGCGAAGGTGTCGGGTCTCCGAGTCGTGTCACGCACGTCGGCATTCGCCTTCAAGGGCAAGCAGCTGGATGTTCGTGACATCGGGGCGCAGCTCAACGTGCAGGCGGTCGTCGAGGGCAGCGTCCGGCGGGCCGGGCGACGGCTCCGTCTCAGTGCCCAGCTCACCAACGTCGCCGACGGTTACCAGCTCTGGTCGGAGACATTCGATCGGGAGCTGGAAGACGTCTTTGCGATACAGGATGAATTGTCGCGGGGCATCGTGAGCGCCCTGGAGATACGACTCCTGGGCACTCAAAGGCGGGCCCTGGTCAAGCCGTCCACCGACGATCTCGAGGCCTACACCTTGTATCTCAAGGGCCGCCACTACTGGAATCGCCGCACCGAGGCTGCTCTTTGGCAGGGCCTCGATTTCTTCCAGCAGGCGCTGGCGCGGGATTCCGCCTACGCGCCGGCCCACGCGGGTGTAGCGGACTCGTATGCGATTCTTGGCTTCTACTCTGCCCTGCCACCGACCCAGGCCTTTCCCGAGGCTCGCCGCGCCGGGAGCCGGGCGCTCGAGCTCGACCCAACTCTTGCGGAGGCGCGGCCCGCTCTCGCCTACGTGGCGATGTATCACGACTGGGAGTGGGCTGGGGCGGAGCGGGAGTTCCGACTCGCGATCGCCTTGAACCCGGGGTATTCCACGACTCATCAATGGTACGGCAACTACCTCTCGTTGATGGGCCGGTTCGATGAATCGGTCAGCGAGTTCAGTCGCGCCATCGCCCTCGACCCGCTCTCATCGCTCAAGAGCTCGGCGCTCGGCTGGGCCTTCTACTTTGCCCGGCGTTACGGCCTCGCCGTCGAGCAATGCCATCGGGCCTTGGAGCTGGATGGGGAGCTTGCCGTCGCCCATGCATGGCTTGGTCTGGCCCTGGAGCAGCAGGGCGCGTTCGCCGAGGCTATCGCGGCGCTGCGCGCGGCGGTGCGGTTCTCTGGCCGCAATGTCGGTTTCCTGGCGGCCCTGGCGCACGCGCTGGGCGTTGCAGGCGAGGAGGCCGAAGCCCGCGCCGTGCTCGCAGAGCTGACCGGCCTGCGAGCCAGCCGCTACGTGTCGGCGTCCGACGTGGCGCTGGTTTATCTGGCGTTAGGGGAGCGGGGGCCGGCGATCGAATGGCTGGAAAAGGCCTTCGCCGAGCGGGCGCATTCAATGGCGTTCGTGAACGTAGATCCGCGGCTGGATCCACTGCGCTCGGAGCCTAGGTTCGAGCGGCTTCGGGCGTCGCTCAAATTTCCCGGTCGGACCGGCGCTACCGCATGACCTCGCGGATCTCGCCTGCAGCGGCGATCACATTGTCCACGTCCCGCGACAAGGCCCTCGCCTGCTGGGTGGCGTTGGTCAGATCCCCCAGCACCGCGGCGACGCCAGCCGACCTGAGCCTCAGTAGGTCGAAGCGAACGTTCTGCACCGCCAGGACGCACGACTCGAGGTGGGCCGCCACCTGCGACCGGCGGGTCTGCAGGTCGGTAACCGTCCGACGCTGTTTCTCCAGCAGGGCCAGCCGGCGCGCCCGCTCGGCATCGTCGGGCTCCCGGTTCAGAGCTTCGATGCGCGCTTCTATCTGACCCACCCCGTCGGTATCCAGGTTGGTCTCCATCGCTTGCAGCGTGCGGGCCAGGTCGGTTGCCCGCACGTACAGCGCGTCCACCGTCGGTCCGATTTCCGGCAGCATCTCCCGCTCGGCCGGCGTCAGCTTCTCCAGCAGCTTGTAGATGGCGACCCGGTCACCATGCGCCTGAAGAATGAAGGCGAGCTGGGCGCCGTACTCCGCCGCCTGAGGCGGCGGCAGTTGGCGCGGGAGCTTCCCGCCCTTGATCATGGTCGTTTCGACCGCGTCCGGCGCCGGGGGGCGTTTCAGCACGTCACGCCAGCTGTAACCCGTCTGCCAGAGCTTCCCGTAGCCTTGCAGCAACCCAAACCCCATGCCGGCCGCCGGAATGAGAAACCACGGGTGGTCGATCCCGGTGGCTACGTTGATCATTAGAAGCCCGCCCGAGATCGCTGCCCACCGGGCGAATTGAGCCCGGACCTTCACGATGATCTCGGGCTCACCGGTCTTGGGTAGCGGGGTGTCTTCCGAAACCGGTTGCCGGCTCGACTGGCGCGCCGGAAGCGGCGGCTGTCGCGCGCTCGAGGCCCGGTCGCGTGCCTGAGAGGGTCGCGGGGCCCGGGCCGACGCCGGGTTGCGTGTGTCGCGCTCGGACGGCCTCGCGCGACCCTCCGAGAGCCGGCCCGTTCGCCAGCCGGTGCCGGTGGGCCGGTAAGTACCCACGCTTCGATTCTCCAGGCCCCGCCGCAACGCGTCCGCAGTCGGCCAGCGGTTTTCCGGGTCTTTCTCCAGGCATCGGCTCACGGCGAGCGCCAGATCCTCGGGCGTGTCCGGCCGTTTGGTACGGACATCCGGCGCGGGCTCGGTGATCTGCTTCATCAGGATGCCGGCGACCGTCGGAGCGTAGAACGGCAGGTCGCCCGTGAGCATCTGATACGCGACGACGCCCAGACTGTAGATATCGCTTCGGCCGTCGATCTCGCGCTCGCCCGCCGCCTGCTCCGGGCTCATGAACGAAGGTGTGCCTATGGCGACGCCGGCGCCGGTCAGCGTGGCGCCGGACGCCTGCGACAACGCTTTCGCGATGCCGAAATCGGTCACCATCACGCGACCGCGGGTGCCTTCGAGTAGAATGTTGTCCGGCTTGATGTCGCGATGAATGACTCCGAACGTGTGGGCGGCGCCGAGCGCGTCGGCGGTCTCCGCCATGATGCGGCGGGCTTCTTCGACCGGGAGCTTGCCCCGCCGCCTGATCCGTCCGGCGACCGATTCGCCGTCGACATAGCCCATGACGAAGTAGACCAGGCCTTCGCCCTCGCCGACTGTATGGATGGGAACGATGTGCGGATGCGACAGCCGCGCGGCGGTCTGAGCTTCGCGGGTGAACCGGGCCCGGATGTCGCTTTGGAAAGCGAGCTCGGGAGGCAGCACCTTGATGGCGACTCGGCGCTGGAGTCGCTCGTCGCGCGCGCGATAGACGACGCCCATGCCGCCCCGACCGATCTCGCCTTCGAGCGTGTACATGCCGCCCAACGCTTGGGCGAGTCGGGTTGGTAGGGGCTGGTTGATCGGATCGCTCATCAGGCGCGTTGCTGCCCTGGGTCAGGTGATTGGCCGCTGAGAATCTGCGCTGGCGGCTCGGCTGATGGCAACACAGCGGCGCGCGCGCAGGCGTTACGGGGTGGCCACGTGTGAGGATTCAACCAGCCGGCTCGTCTCTACGCTTGCCAAGCCAAACTGGCAGGTCAGCGGCCCCGTCCGACAAAATAGCGGAGCCTGGGCCGGGCGAAAGCGGGGAAGGGAACTGATCCGGGGTCGCAACCTGTTGAAACACAAGGCGAACGAGGCCGCCTATCATGGCACGCCAGATGCTTGAAAGAGGCGGATTGTTTGGTTGACGTGTCATTCGGGCCCGTGAGGGCATTCAAGAGGAGTAGTAATTCTGATGGCTGAACGCCTCACATTGCCGGTTCTTCCCCTTCGGGAGGTCGTTCTTTTTCCGGGCGTGACTGCGCCGATCGGCGCCGGCCGACCCGCCACACTGCGCGCAATCGAAGCGGCGCTTACGACGCCGGAGCGGTTGGTCTTCGCAGTGTCGCAGCGCCAGAACGTCGAGACCGTCACTTCCGAAGTTCTCTATACTGTCGGCACCATCGCGCGCATCGGTCAGATGCAGCGGGGTCTTTCGGGGATGCAGCTCCTGCTTCATGGCGAGCAGCGCGGCATTGCCCTCCACTATACCGACAAAGACGGCTACCTCCAGGCAGTGGTCCGGGAAGCGGAGGAAATGCTCGCCTTGCGTCCGGACGAGCCGGCCTTCGTCGCGTTGCACCGCGAGGCTCGCGCACGGGCCGCCGAGCTGGGCCAGAAGTCGGGTCTGCCGGAAGAGGTCGTGCAACAGGTCCTGGCGGGTGTGAACGAGCCTGGCAAGTTCGCCGACCTGGTGGCCGGTTATATCGACATCACTCCGTCTCAGCGTCAGGCATTGCTGGAGACGCTGTCGGTGGAAGAGCGACTGCGCCGTGTATTGGTGCACGTGCAGCGTCAGATCAGCATGGTCGATGCGCAGGAAGACATCAAGTCTCAGGTCCAGGAAGAGCTGGGTGAGCGCCAGCGCGAGATGTTCCTGCGCGAGCAGCTCAAGCAGATCAAGAAGGAGCTGGGCGAGGATGAAGAGGGCACCAGCGAGCTGGAGGAGCTCAAGCAGAAGCTCGCGTCTTTGGATCTTCCCGCGGACGCCCGCAAGGAAGTCGACCGCGAGCTGGGCCGACTGGAGCGGATCGGCCGCGAGTCGATGGAGTCGCAGGTCATCCGGACGTATCTCGAGAACATCTCCGAGCTGCCCTGGAACATCCGCACCGAGGACCATCTCGACCTGCGGGAAGCGTCCCGGATTCTGGAAGAAGACCACTACGCCTTGCAGGACGTGAAGGACCGGGTGCTCGAGTGGCTGGCGGTCAGGCAGCTTCGCGAAGCCAACAGAGTGGCGCAAGCGGCGGACGGCCGGACCGACGGGCCGACGGCGGCCACGGACGGTAACGCAGCCACGCCCGCTACAGAGGCTGGATCGGGCAATGGCCCCGGCGGGTCGCCTTCGTCCGAGTCGCCCCGTTTGCCAGGACAGGAGGACGACAAGGTCGCGAAGGGGCCGATTCTGCTCTTCGTTGGACCTCCTGGCGTCGGCAAGACCTCGATTGCCAAGTCCATCGCCAGGGCGATGGGGCGGAAGTACGTCCGGATCTCGCTAGGCGGAGCCCGCGATGAAGCGGACATTCGGGGCCACCGGCGTACCTACGTGGGGGCGATGCCCGGTCGAATCATTCATGGCATGAAGCAGGCGGGTACCAAGAATCCGGTGTTCCTGCTGGACGAGGTGGACAAGCTGGGTGTGTCCTTCCAGGGCGACCCCGCGAGCGCGCTGCTCGAGGTGCTCGATCCGGCGCAGAACGACACGTTCGTGGACCATTATCTGGGCGTGCCGTTCGACCTGAGCGAGGTGCTGTTCATTGCCACGGCGAACTTCATCCAGAACATTCCTGGGCCGCTGCTCGACCGGATGGAGGTCGTAGAGTTCTCGGGCTACACCGAGCGCGAGAAGCAGCAGATCGCCCGGCAGTACCTGATCCCGCGTCAGTTCGAGGAGAACGGGGTTGCGCCCGCGCAGCTCGAGATCACCGACGAGGCGCTCTCGGAAGTGATCGCGGGCTACACTCGCGAGTCCGGCGTGCGCCAGCTGGAACGTGAGATCGGCCGGTTGGCCCGGAAGGTGGCCCGGAAGATCGCGGCCAAGGAAGTGGAGCGGGTGGTGGTGGACAAGCCGATGGTGGATGATCTCCTCGGTCGGCCCAAGGTGCATCCCGAAAAAGCGGGCCGGGACGACCAGGTGGGCGTGGCGACGGGGATGTACTACACGCCCAGCGGCGGCGACATCATGTTCGTCGAGGCGAGCACGATGCGCGGCAAGGGCGAGCTGGTACTCACCGGCCAACTGGGCGACGTCATGAAAGAGTCGGCCCGGGCCGCCTGGACCTATGCTCGTTCGCACGCTGCGGCGCTCCAGATCCCCGATGAGATGTTCGAGCGGGACATCCACGTCCACGTCCCCGCCGGAGCCATCCCCAAGGACGGCCCTTCGGCCGGCGTGACGATGGCGTCAGCTATCGTATCAGCCATGAGCGGTCGCTCGGTACGGCCCGACGTGGCCATGACCGGCGAGATCACGCTGCGGGGCCGAGTGCTTCCGATCGGTGGGGTGAAGGAGAAGGTGCTCGGCGCGGAGCGGGCAGGGATTACGACCATTCTGCTACCGAAGGAGAACGAGGCGGATCTCGAGGACCTTCCGAAGGAGGTTCGGGACAAGCTCCAGATTCACCTGGTGAGCGAGTTGGGCGAGGTGCTTGCCCTGACGCTGCGAGGAGCGTCGTTCCGGGAAGGGCGACTGTTATTCGGGGACGAGAAGAATCCGAGAGACGTCGTTCCCCTGTCGGCGGGATTCAGGCATTGAAAGGCAGTGAACAGTGAACGGTAAACGGGGGCTCCGTTGATCATCGGAGCCCCCGTTTACCGTTCACTGTTCACCGTTCACGCTTTTGGTCAAGTCACGCTTTTGCGTTTCGAACGCCGCCGCCAACCGGTCTATCACTTCTTCCAGCCGGGCAACCGACGCTGCATCTGCCGGCGGACCGGCCGCGATCCACAGCTCCGCTTCCTTCGCGATTGCGCTGACGGTCGGAAAGCCATACGACCCGCCTGAACCGGCCAGCCGATGAAACTGGGTCTTGAGCAAAGTCGTTGCTCCGCCGCTTCCATTTCCGAACGCGACCACCGCCGCTTTCAACTCAGCCAATCGGTCGCCGCTCTCGGAGAGGTACTCCCTCCGCAGCTGCTTGAACAGCTCGTCGACTTCGTCGCTCACGCAGACCTGCCATAGTACCCGATGGCAACTCGTGCGGCCGCGATCAGCGCCGGTGCGGTGCTCCAATGCCCGTGCACGTCGTTTCCCTCGCGGTATGCGACCACCGCACTCTTGTGGTCCACCACGCAGATCAGGGGGGTACCCGGCCATTCCGGGCGGGCATCGACCGATGCGACCGTCGCGAAGGGAAGCTCGACTGGACCGGTTGCGAGCAACGTGAGCTCCACGCCGGCACCGGCCGGGCGGCGCAGGGCCGGCGCGAGCAGGGGGTAGGCCTCGGGAGGAGCAAGCAAGGCGAGGGCCTTTTCCGCACGGGCGACGTCGTGGGAGATGAGTTGGAGGGCGGCGCGGGGCGAGTCGATATCGACCAGGGTCGGAGCGCTTGGAGTCGCCAGGCCGGCGACGTCGGCGCTCAAGCGGTCCAACGCCTGTCCATGGTCGTTCGCGATCCGCGCGATGAGCGCGGTCGTGTCCTCAGGCCGGTAGTGTCGGGGCCGCCCGCCATCCGCCCTTGCAGCCCCCTTGGTGACCAGGCCTTCGAGCGCACTGTACGCATTGGCTCGAGCCAAGCCGGCAGCCCGGGCGATCGCGTACCCCGTGCCTGGCCCGGCGGTCAGCAAGACCTCGTAGACCAGGCTTTCCGTCGGGGTGAAGCCGAACGGCGTGAGGTCGACGCGAGGCATGGGAGTAGTTTGGGGAGCTACGTGGAGGAAAGCAATGAGTTGCCAGCCGTTAGGCGTCGGTCAGGGATACTCCAGGGTCCAACCCAGCAGCTTTGCGATCAAAGCAAGTCGGAACGTGACATCCACCAGCTTGTCTTCCGGTGCCTTGTTCTCCGCCTGGAGCGGGTAGACATGGTAGGTGAGGTTGTTGTTGAGCGGCTTGGGAGCCGCGCGAAGCCCCTTGGGATTCCAGACCCCGGTCTCCTCGCAATCCTTGAGCACCCGGGCCAGAACTTTGGTGGCGACTGGCGCGGTGTGGAGCGCTCCGATTCGCGCAAGCAGCTCGATGTAGTGCAGCGCGAGCGGGAGATCCTTCGGCAGCCCCTTGGAGTCCGCATCGATGGGATCGCCCAACAGCAGATGGGTCGGCTTGACCAGCTTGCGGCCAAGTTGTACCCCGAACGCCTTCTTCGGCGCCGGCTGCGCGAGGTAATGGCCCAGCCGCTCGGTAAAGCCGGCGCGCTCTCGCTGCAAGTTGGGCATCGAGCCCAGCATCGCCACCGAGTACCAGCTGGGCGGGTGGGCTTCGGGATGAAGCACGAGGTTCTTGCCCGACCGGGTGAACGGCTTCTCGGCGAGAGGACTCCGCAAGAATTGCGAGATGGCGTTAGCGATCCGATGCCCGGAGCCCCGAAGGCGGGGGTCTTCGGCGTGACCCGCTTCGGCCAATGCGCAGGACGCTGCCTCGCGGATCAAGCCCCGGATCCACTCGCCGGCGACCGGGTCCGACGACAGGAGCTTTTGGTACTCGAAGAGGAGGGCCGGACTCTCGTCCCGCGTCAGCAGTCGGAACAGAACCCGGTCGGCGAGCTTGAACGCGCGTGCATCCAACGGGTAGGCCAACTGGAGCAGCCGGCGATACTGAGGGACGGTTCCCACATCCTTGACGCCCTGCGCGGCGGAGGGGGCGGTGGCGAGAAGGTTTCCGCCCCAGATTCCGTTGTCCTTCTGCTTCTTCGCCACGGCAAGCGCCGCCTTGGACTCCGGGATCGCTGCCCGAGCCGCCTCAATGGCCTCGGGCGCCTCGTATCCCTCCGGCGCCAGTTCCCGGAGGGTGCGATAGCGGATCGCCTCGCTGCCGTACTGGAGCAGCCAGGAGAGTGGAATCCGGTGCTGGGACGGCAGTTCCAGGGGCGCCCTCGGCGACCAAGGGGGGTGGGTGGGGAACAAACGGGCGCAAAGATAAACCGGGTATGCGCCGTTGCATACCCCTATTTCAGGCGCTCCTCCCCTGCTGCCCGGAACTCGGACCCGGCCGACCAGACTGGTTGCGAGGGGCTTTCCGCGACGGCGACAGCCGTACGAGCGATCACGCGAAGCTGTTGAACGGCGCCGTCGTAGGTATACCAGGACAGGAGTTGGTCGCCCGGCTGGTGATACCGCTCAGAGTTGTACTCGTCCTGCTTCTCCTTTCCCCAACCAGCCGGTTTCCCGACAAAGTCCAGACCGCTCTCGAGCGATAGTGCGGGTACGCCGGCGCGGGCGAACGGGAAGTGGTCCGACCGGAAGAACGATCCTTTGATGAGCGCGTCCTGGTTGGTGGTGACGCGGAGCCCTTCTTGCCTCGCCGCGGTGGTGAAGAGCCGGCCCAGCGATGACTGATCGATGCCAAGCGCCGCGATGTCCCGGGTACGGCCGTAGAGGTTCATCACATCCATGTTGAGCACAGCCGCGATGGCCTTGAGCGGAATAGTCGGCCGAGCGGCATACGCGGTGGATCCGAGCAAGCCCGACTCCTCCGCCGCGAAAGCCATGAACACCAGCGAACGGGGGGTACGGACACCACTTCGGACGAAGGCTTCCGCGGCCGCGAGCATACCCGAGGTTCCCGATGCGTTGTCGAGTGCTCCGTTATAGATCGAGTCTCCGTTGACCGGGAGGCTGATACCGAGATGGTCGTAGTGCGCCCCGATGATGACCGCCTGCGTCGCCTTCTTCCCGCTACCGGGTAGCCGGCCGAGCACGTTGTAGGTCTCGGAACGCCGGATGGTGCTCTTTACCGTGGCTGTCAGCTTGGCCTGAAGCGGCATTCCTTTGAAGCCGGGGCGGCTGGCGGCTTCGGTCACGCGATCGAGACCGCCGGCCGACGCCAGTAGATGGTCGGCGGTGGACTGGCTGAGCCAGCCGGCGATGAGCAACGGGCCAGGCTTCCGTTCGACCCGGGTCTGCGGCCCGGTCCACGAGCCGGCCACCGTCGCCCACCCGTAGGTCGCGGCTTCAGGCGTGTGGATGATCAGGATTCCGGCCGCGCCCTGACGCTCGGCTTCCTCGATCTTGTACGTCCAGCGGCCGTAGTAGGTGAGGATTTTGCCCTTGAACAAGGTCGAATCGCGCAGGCCGGGTGTGTTCACCAATACGACCACGACTTTCCCCTTCACGTCGAGCCCATCGTAGTCGTTCCACTTGTACTCCGGCGCCACGATGCCGTACCCGGCGAAGACCAGGTCGCTCGTAACGGAGACCACCGAATCGTCGTGCATGGACCAGAGCACGTAGTCCTTTTTGAACTCGAGCGGCGCGGAACTACTGGCGCTGATGCTCGCCTCCGGCTGCGGAGTGAGCGTGACGATCGGGACCTTGTGGAAGTAGGAGCTGTCGTCGCCGGCAGGCTCGAGTCCCAGGCGCTCGAATTGCGCGGCGATGTACTTCGCGGCGATGAGCCCACCACGGGTACCAGGTGCGCGGCCCTCGAGCGCGTCATCGGACAGGAATTCGAGATGGGCCCGCATCACCTGGCCACTCATCGCGCGTGAGACCTTGGAGCCGGCTGCGGACTGTTGGCCCGCGACCCGGTTTGGGTGAGCAGAGGTGACGAGCAGGACAGTGGCGATCAGGGAACCGGCGAAGCGACGCAAGGTATTCCTCCGGATAGCGGATAGCGGATAGCGGATAGCGCGCCTAGCGTTTATACGGCGCCCCGGCGTTCCATTGCGGTGCCTGGGGCGCGTTCGCGACTGCGACCAACGTCCGGGCAACGACCCGCAACGCGTGTGCGCCGGCTTGGTAATCCAGCGGTTGGCTCAGGTCGTCATTGGGTCGGTGGTATCGGTGGCCGAGATAGTCTTCCAGTAGTTGCTTGCCGGAGCGCTCAGCCGGCGTGGCGGCAATTTGGTTGCCGATGTAAAGGAAAGCTGCCGGGACGCCGGCCCGGGCAAACGGTGCCTGATCGGATCGGTTGAAGAAGTCCTCGTCGATGGCTTCCCGGATGATGGGACTGTCCGGTGCCGTGATGCTGTAGCCCTCGCTTCGAGCGGCAGCCCGAAACGGTTGCCCCAGCGATGACCAATCGGCACCCAGCGCCGAGATGTCCTTGGTGTCGCTGATCAGGTTCAGGACATCCAGGTTGAGCATGGCAATGATCTCGGGGAGGGGAACCGGCGGCTTTCGCACGAAAGCTTCGGAGCCCAGAAGCCCAGCTTCTTCCGCGCCGAACGCGGCAAATATGATCGAGCGATCGGGCTCGACCCTGGATGTGGCACAGGCTTCCGCAATCGCAAGCATCCCAGCCGTTCCCGATGCGTTGTCCAGCGCACCGTTGTAGATCGAATCGCCCGCGACGGCCGGACCGATGCCCAGGTGGTCGTAGTGAGCGCCGAGAAGGACGACCTCCCTCGCATGGGAACCATGACCCTTGAGGCGAGCCAGCACGTTGACCGTGCGGATCTGGTGGGTCTGCCGCCGCACGCTCGCCGTGAGTGAAACCCGGAGCGGCCGAGCGGTGAAGCCCGGGTGTGCAGCGGCGGTGGCGAGCTGGTCGAGACTCTCGCCGGCTCGCTGGAGCAACCGGGCTGCACCAGTCGTGTTGATCCATCCGCCTATGCTCGGTGGCGGGTCAATAGAGTCCGACAGCTCGACCTGCTGGCCCAGCCAGGACGTTGCGATTTCATCCCAGGGACTCGGGAACGGCTGACGATAGATCACAAACACTGCGGCAGCGCCGTGGCGGAGGCCTTCGTCCACCTTGTATTGCCGGAAGCCGTAGTCGCTGCGTTTGGGCATCCTGAATTGAGTCGAGTCCTGGTTGGCAGGAGTGCCGGCGAGCGCGAGCACGACCTTAGCCTTCACGTCGGCGCCGGCGTAATCGTCCCACTGCTCTTCCGGGGCGACGATCCCGTAGCCAACGAATACCCCGTCCGCCGTGACCATTGTCGTGTCGTTCGCCCCGATGAGGTATGCGACAAAATCCTTGCCAAGCTCGAGCGACACGCCTGGCGCGCTCATTTGGGATGTGAACGAGCTGCCACGAAGGGGAATAGCCTGGAAGTAGGTCCCGCTGTCACCGGCCGGCTCAAGGCCGAGGCGGGCAAACTGGGCCGCGATGTACTTGGCTGCCAGCGTGCCACCGCGCGCACCGGTTCCCCGGCCCTCGAGTGCGTCAGAAGCGAGAAACTCGAGGTGTGATTGCAAGACGCTCGGTTTGACGGCTCGAGCGGCCCCGTCGCCGGGACTCTGGGCTGAGGCCATGCTCCGGCCCACCAGCAGGCCGATCAGCACTGCGCTGGTGCAGCGGGCCGAGAACGTCACTCTTTGGCGGCCGTTGCGTTCCGCTCGCGTCAGGGCCCACCACCCGATTCGGCGCTGAAGTCCGAGGTCGCAGCCCAGGCGGGAGGGTTCGGCGCGTCTGCTGCTGCCAACACCGCACGGGTCAAAACGCGGACCTGCTGCGCAATGCCATCCATACTCATCCATGACGCCAGCTCGTCATTGGGTTGGTGGTAGCGCTCGTCCCAATATCGCTGCCGCTGCTGCCGTCCCCAGTCTTGGGGGCGACCCACGAAGTTGACCCCGTTGACCAGCCGGATGGCCGGGATGTCGACCCGGGCAAACGCATAATTGTCCGAGCGAAAGAATCGGCCGCGATGGAGGTCATCGGGATCCTCGTTGACCGTCATCTTCTCTGCCGCGGCGGCCTGACGAACCAGGGCCCCCAAGGACGACTGCCCTACGCCGACCGTGCCGATGTCGCGCGTCTTCCCGTACAGATTGAGCACGTCCATGGCGAAGGCGCCGACCAACCGGAGCCCGGTCGGGGGGTGGCGCACCAGCCACTCCGAGCCCTGGAGCCCGAGCTCTTCAGCCGCGAACGCGACGAACAGGACGGATCGCTGGGGCCGAATGCCGCTGCCCACGATCGCGTCCGCCGTTGCCAGCACTGCCGCGGTACCGGAGGCGTTGTCTTCAGCGCCGTTGTAGATCGAATCGCCGTTCACCGGAGGTCCGATGCCCAGGTGATCGTAATGGCCCCCGACCACGATCGCCTGGTCGGCATGATCGCCATGGCCGGGGACTTTAGCGACCACGTTCCAGGTCGGGACTGGCAGGATGGCCACGTGGACCTCCGCATCCAGGCGGACACCGAGCGAGACCGGGACGAAATCCCGGCGCGCTGCCGCCGCGCGGAGCTTCTCCAAGTCTTGACCAGCGCCGGCTGCGAGCGCCGCGGCTGCGCTGTCGGCCACCCACGCCGTGAACGCAACAGCGTGTGAGGGTGCAGCAAGTGCGATCCGCTCCCGCGTCAACGGTTCGACGGCCGTCCATGGAATCCCCCCGCGGCCCTCCGACTGCACCACCAGCAGCGCCGCCGCGCCCCGGCGGGCCGCCACGTCGGCCTTCTCGCGTACCGCATTCCACGGCCGACCGGTGACCCGATCGAAGAGGGTCGAATCGGGATCCCCGGGCAGCACCAGCACGACCTTCCCGCGCACATCGACGCCCTTGTAGTCGTCCCATTTCCGGGCGGGAGACGCGATCCCGTAGCCGGCGAACACGATGTCGCCCGAGACCCGGATCAGCGTGTCGTCCGACACCGGCGATACGACGTAGTCCGTGGGGTAGCGGAGCGCTTTCCCGCCGATGGTCACTGTGGGCGCCGGTGTGCGGCCCAGCAGAGGAACCGCCTGCAGGTAGGTTCCGCTGTCCCCAGCAGGGGTTAGTCCGAGCCGACGGAATTGCGCGGCAACGAACTCGGCCGCGACACGCCCGCCCCTGCTTCCGGTCCCCCGCCCCTCCAGCGCATCGTCGGCGAGGAAGCCGATGTACGCGCGTAAGGCATTCGGGCTCACCCGTGCTGCCGCGGATGCCGGTGATTGCGCCGCCAGGTTTACCGCCATCACCAAGAGGAGGAGGAAAGCGCCGGGCGCATGACGGCTCGGGACGCAGACTGGTTTCATCGCTGGGCAACGGGAACGGGGAGGGGACACTCCGCCACCGCTATAGTGCCTGCCCGGAGCAGGTTTCGCTCGCTGGTGAGCACGACTCGCCGTCCGTCGAGCCAGCCGACGCCCTCGCCTTGCGGGCCCAGCCGGCGGACGTTGCAGCCCAGCGGTTCACTGGGCGTTTCCAGGTGACCGTCGCGCGACGTGAAGAAGAAGTAAATCGTCGAATAGGTTCGGATTGCCACGGTGCGGCCATCGGGGGAGAGCCCCGCGCCGGTCACGAAGTCTTCGGATGACACCAGTACGATGGGGAGGCGATCGAGCAGCTCCGCCGTCACCGGCTTTCCGGAATCCCACGCGCTTGCCGGTACGCGATAGTGTCTGATGGGTCCGGATCGGCCTTTGGTCACGAGGTGAACGTCGGCGTTCGGCGCCACCCACATCGCTTCGACGTCGTGAGGCCCGTCGGAGTAGCGGATCTGGAGGACCTCCGCGGGTTGGGTGTCGTCGGTGCGCCGCGGATGCTTGACCGGAAGCGACGGCTCGGGGAAGCGGTACAATGCCACGGCCTTCTGTTTCTCCCGGTTGTCGCCGGTGTCGGCAAGGTAGATGCAGGTGGTCGCGGTGGCTCTGCAGGCCCCAAGCGAGATATCCTCCCAATCCCGATTCCGCGCGCCGGTGACACGGAAGGTGCCGAGGGCTGCGCCAGTGGCGTCGCTGGCGTAAATCAGTGGTCCGTCACCTGAGTCGTTGTGAGTCCAGAAAACCCCCGGCATCCGACGGCTCGGCGCGACGCCGGAGCTTTCATCCACGCGCCCATCGGCAAAGTTGCCGGTAATTCGGCTCGAGAGGGGTTGCTCGATCTTCCAACGCACCTGGGCAGCGGCAGGTGGAACAGCCAAAGCCAGGAGCAGGCCGGTCCCTATCGTGCACGTCAAAAACATCGTGAACTTATAACACGCTCTCGGCCGCTCTATCTTCACCTTCTCGATGACCTCTATTCGTTTCGACGGGCGGATCCTGTTTCTCACGGAGGACCCCACGCTGCTGCGGCTTCAGCTGCAGGGCTCGGACCTGGCCTGGTCGCCGGTCGTCGCGCTCCGGAATGACATCTCCACGGACGAGATAACGCCCGCCTGGGCCTGCTATCACGCGGACCAGCGTCTGGGCGACTTCGTCTACACCGGTCTCGAGTGCATGGGCGAGGCGCCCGTCACGCCGGCTGCGGTACGCCGTGCCGGATTCGCCGTGTCGGTGAGCGGACGCCGCCGCGGCAAGGGGTCGAGCCGGGAGGCGTCACCCTACGCAGAGCGCGCCGCAGGGATTCGCCTCGTGATCGCGGAAAGCTTCGAGCGGATCTACCGCGAGAATTGCCAGAACCTGGGCATTTTCACGAGCACCGACTACGGACTGCTCGACCTGATCCGCCGCGGGGAGCCGATTCCGCTGGATCGATTCAGCGACGGCCAGGGGCCGGTGGCCCGGGGAATAGTAGTGGCCGGTGGGTTGCTTCCCTATAGCGAATTTCGACTGGCAGGCCGGGTGGTATCCCAGCCACCCATCGCGTCTGCCAGGCCTCTCACGCTGGCCGAGAAAATTATCGCCCGTCATTGGGTGGTGGGTCCTGAGCAGGATGCGATCGGTGTCGCGGTTGTGCGGCCGGGCGATGAGGGATTCGTGCGCGCCGATCTCCGATTCAGCCATGAGTACGTGACCCCAATGGCCGCTGAGCTCTGGTGCGCCGAGTTCGGCCCAATGGCGCGAGTGCGGGCGCCGGAGTCTGTCCTACTGTTCCGGGATCACCTGACCCTGCTCGAACTGGTGATGCCGGAGTCGCGCAAGCGGGAAGGGCTGCTCGATCTCGCACTCGAGCTCAAGCGGCGCCAAGAGACGTTTGCAGCAGAGCAGGGACTGACGCTCTACGACGAGCTGCCCCGCGGCCCGAACGGGCTTCCGACCGGAGGCTCCGAAGCCATCTGTCACGCGAAGGTACTGGAGCGACACGCGCTGCCGGGGCAGGTGATAATCGGAAGCGACAGCCATACGCCGCACAGCGGTGCGATCGGCTGCCTCGCCTTCGGTGTAGGCACGACGGCGATCTGCGCGGCATGGCTCACGCAGGACACCCGGATCAGGGTACCTCAGTCTGTGCTGATTCGCGTACGCGGCCAACTACCCCGCAACGTCGCCGCCAAGGACCTGATGCTCCACCTGCTGCGGCGTCCATTTGTGCGGGATGGCCGCGCCATTGGCACTGTTCTGGAGTACGCCGGCGAGGGGGTGGAGGCGCTTTCGAT
>DATJGL010000163.1:0-3956 GCA_035495075.1 Gemmatimonadales bacterium | reverse complement strand
CATCGCCAATGTAGCGGTGCTCGAAGAGCCCTCGCACCGTATTGGCGCCTCCCACGTATGCCGCGTCGAAGTAGGGGTAGGTACCCCAATTCTTCTGACCTCCAGCCCGAAGAGCCAACGTTGGTTGGAGCGGGATGTTGGCTGTGAGGTAAGTGGAAGCCGCCCCGTGAACTTCACCGTAGGTCGAGACTGCGTCCCAGATATTGGGGTACACGCTGCCTGCGGCCACCAGCAGCACCCCGCGCGTCGCCGCGGCTCGGTGGTCTCGGCTGTCGAACTCGAAACCGCCCTGGGCGCCCACCTCTCCGAACTTCTCCGACCCGTATGGCCGCACCTGTGCGATCAGTACGTCACGATCGAGATCGGTGTCCGCATAGCGCACGATGGGCGCAAACCAGATCGTCGTATAGCGGCCGACCTGCCATGCCGGCCCGATAGAAAAGAAGTACTGCTGCTGGAAGACCTTGGAGAAGTCGCTGGAACCGAGATCCGGCGTCTCGTTGCCGAAGTCGAAGAAGCGGAGCACGTCGATACCCGAGGCCCGCGCCTTCACCAGGAGTCTCATGCCCGAGTTTTGGAACCGGAAGTCACCGAGAAAGTCGGCTCGAAACGCGTCGGCGCCCGTCGCATAGCCGGCTCGCAGCGATACCTTGGAGGCATACGGGTTCTGCCGGAAGCCATAGTCGTAGAGTGTCGGCCCGCCGCCGATGAAAAATCCAAGATCCGAGCTATAGCCCATCCACGGATTGAAGCGCCACTGGTGACCCCAATCGCGCGGCGCGCGCCGAATCGGGTCCAGCGAGTCGGGAGGGCTGTACGGGCGTCGATCGATCGAGGGGCGGTGGCTCCCCGCGACGACCGACTTCGGGCTCGTGTCGAACACCTTGGTGGAACCGCCGGTGGCGTCGTCGACCACGATCTTCGGCCCATCGCCTCCTGCGGTCGGCGACCCGATGACTCGCAGGGTCGGACCGCCGCCGTCCCCCTCGAGGTGGACGCTGTCTCGCCCCTCGTTCAGGTACAAGCGTACGTCCTGGGTTTCTCCGCCGATGAAACGCCGATAAAAGAAGGGCGACGTGTCACCCTTCTCCGAGTCGGCCTGACGGATGGTCAGATCCATGGTGCCGTCGCCGTTCCGATGCGCCACGGCAACTTCGTCGCGCTTGGTCGTCCGCACTTCCACGTTCCGCGCGAAGAAGCGGTACAGCTTGTTCGCCTCGTCCGGCAGGGCGTCTCTCCGCTTCTTGAGTGCCGTCGCCAACCGCTGGCCGTCCTTCTGGAAGTATTCCGGCGGCAGACGATGCACCGCGTCGTCGATGACCTGGTCGGTGAGTCGAGACTGAAGCTCGCGGGCGGTGGAGTCCCAAACCGCCTGCGGGAGACCTACCAGCAATCGCCGATCGAGGAAGCGCGCGTTCCAGTTAATCCCCATTGTCGACGAATATTTGTCGCCGAAATCCACCAACTGCGGAAACCCCGAGGCACGGGCAATGCTGAGCAGAAGGCCGTCGTAGCGGACGAATGCCTGGTCACGGTCATACGGGACCGGTTCCCAGGGAGCCTCCTTCCCCTCTTTGCTCTTGATCCAGCGCCACTGCTTGCCATGACGATCCCAGTCGCCCAGCAGGACGTCCATCAGGCGGGCCTTGAGGTAGGCGGCCGTGTCGATGGTCTCCCGGGGGTCCTTGTCCAACTTCTCGAACAGCTCATCTGTGTCGGCGACCTTCACCGCGCCCTGGAACCCGAGGCCTTCGTCGTCCCCTGAGGTGGGGCGCTCCTCGAGCGTTCCGATCACCCCGCCAAGATCCTTGAACTCGCCCAGGGCCGGGTCGTGCGGCATGACGAAGATCTGAGGCGCCGCAGCCTTCACGCCTACCGCTTGGAGCAAGGGCGACACGACTAGCGGGCCGGCCGGAGCGCCGGCGCTGATCTGATCCTGATAGATGCGGTCGGCCACCGTCTCGCGAAGGTCCGGCGGCAGGAGCGGCGACGGGTCCTTGTCGATCGAGCGGAAGGCCCACTTTCGTCCGTCAGCGCTTTCCAGCCTGAGCGACTTGGTCTGCGTGCCTCCACCTCGCCGCGTGGGACGTAGGCCGCCGGCAAAGTGCTTTAAGTCCAGCACCGGGACCTTGATCGGCGTCGCCCACAGGTCGCGGTAGTGGTCTCCGAAGAAGAAGTTGTGGAGGCCGCCTTTATGGTACCGAGCGCCGAGCGCGGCCGTGATCGTGGAGTCCGCCGTGAGAGAGTCGGCCGGCGCTTGCGCGGAGACCGGGGCTACCGTCAGCGCCAGAGCGCCGGCGACGGCGACTGTGATGGACTGAGCCCGCATGATCCCTCCAGGCTGTTCACTCGAGCCAAGTGGAGAATCGCTCCTGCAAGCGACCCTCCCGATCGACGGCCAGCACGCCAAGGCGTTCGCGTCCGTCGGTGAGAAACTCCAGCCGCATGAACCCAGCGTCCTGAGAGGCGAACCGCGTCTCGGGCAACCGGTTCACCGGACCCTCGTGCCCAAAGATGCCCGCTCCACTGACAAGCAGCCAGCGAGCACTGATCCCCCTGAGCACCTGCAGATTGTGGTCGTGCCCATCGGCCCAGACCAACGGCGGGTGGTCCCGCATGGCACGCTGGAGCATATCCCGCATTCGCTGGTTAACGAAGCCGGCCATATCCTGGTTCGTTACCCCGCTCTGCCGCGCGATGGCGTAGGTTGGCCCGACGCCGGGGAGGGGGATCCAGAGCCAGGGTTTCACGACCCGGAGCGGGAAGAGATAGGACTCGACCCCGAAGTATCCGCCGTGCTCGCCGCCGGAGGCGAGCGGGTGATGGGCCGCCACTACCACTTTTCGGTCGCCGGCCGACGCGAGATCCGCCTTGAGCGAATCGGCGACGGCGCGCTCGTTGATCGCCCGGCACTTTGAGGTCGGGCCCACCGGCCTTGGCCCTCCGTGCAGCCACCACTGCGTATCCAGAGTAATCAGCCGAACCCGCCGGCCCAGGTCTACCACTGCGGGCCCCGGGCAGCCGTCTGCCGGCAGAAGCTCGACCTCGGGCGCGCCGCGCCGCGCGATCTGGCGCCCCTGGCGCCGGATCGCGTTCCATCCGTCGGGCCCGTGCTTGGCCCAGTCGTGGTTGCCGGGGACGAAGATGCCGCGGGCGCCGGCGGCCTTGACGAGATCTACCTGCGTGTCGAGCCGCCGCTCCATCTCGGTGCGATCGGGTGCGGCGGAGTCAGGGAGGCCACGGGGATAGACGTTGTCGCCGAGGAATACGACGACGCGCTGGCCAGGGGCATTCTCCAACTCCGTGGCCAGGGCTTTGAGCACGGGCTCACCGCTCGGCGCCGGGGCACCCGCGTCGCCGATCAGGAACATGGTGATCTCGACCGCGTTCGGCGCGGGGTGCGGCGCCGATGACGGGCCCGCCCCGGCGCAAGCGGCGACGAGGCCGAGCGCGGCGATCCCAAATCTCATCGAAAGACGCGGAGGTAGACCTGGCGGTGCAGGCGGGCCAGCGCTGCGCGGAATTCGGGATCCTCCCGTGCCCGATCGAACAACGACGAATCGAGCACCCTGAACTCGATGGGGTTGGGTGAGACAGCATAGCCGCGCTCGAGCCACTCCACGGCCCGGCGGGTGTCGCCCATAGTGCCGTAGTACGCGGCGAGCAGGCCCAGCTGGAACACACTCCCGAATTTGCCCGCCGCGTACGCAGTGCTGACCGAGTCGGCCAGTCCGGCGGCCTCGTCGCGCCGGCCTGCAGCCGCGAGGCACATCGCCCTCAGCTCGGGGAATGCGCGCAGGTCGAGCGCGAGGCAACGATCGGCCTGGCCCTGCGCCAGCAGGGCGGCAGCCTCGATCGCGTAGCCCCCGACAAACTGGGGATCCAGAGCCAGAGTCCGCCGGCTTTCGTTCATTGCCAGGTCATAGCGACGTGCCGCCAGGGCGACGAGCGCAGCG
>DATJGL010000162.1:0-9808 GCA_035495075.1 Gemmatimonadales bacterium | reverse complement strand
CAACGCCACGACGGGCCCTCGCTGTTCGGGCGGATGATCCGGGAGGCGCGCATTCACTTCGCGGCGGTAATCGAGGAAGCGCGGATCGCCGGACTCGACACCAGCGCCATCGCCGTGATGCTTGGCAAGTTGAACATCGAGCTGGCCGACAGCATCCGGCCCGAGCTATGGACACGGGTCGAGCAGCTCCTGGCCGAGCGAGCCGCCCAGAGGAGCGGCCCATGACGTACGTGATCGCCGAACCCTGTATCGGTGTCAAAGACCGGGGGTGCGTGGATGTGTGCCCGGTCGACTGCATCTACGAGGACGAGGACCAGCTCTACATCCAGCCCGACGAGTGTATCGACTGCGGGGCGTGCGTGCCCGAGTGCCCGGTGACGGCAATCTTCACCGAGGAGGAGGTTCCGGCCAACTGGGCGTCGTACACCGCGAAGAACCGTGACGTGTTTCGGAGCGACAAGCCGCCGGGGGCGCCGAAGAGGTAGGCGGCCCCCGCGGCCCGACAACCGGCTAGGCCGCCGCCTGCTTCGCTTTGGCCTGCACGAACGCCATTCTCAAGGTCGGCAGGCGCGTCGCCTGCAAGCATTCGCTAGGCCCATGCCCCACCATGGGTATGACATATTCTAGGAGCGGAAGGAGGGTGCTAAGATGCCGGAAGTTCGTATGAAGGTTGCGCCCGATACAGTAGCGTATGCTGACGGGGAGAACCGCAAGCTCGTAGTGGAGTTCGGCATCCCAGGAGCGCCAACGGAAACCATCGATCTGAAGATCCTGGAAGACAGCGTCCACCTGACCGCGCCAGCAAGGGACATCGAGTATGTTGCAGCGTTGGCTTTAGGTTGGCCGGTGAAACCTCACAAAGCCGAAGCGACCTACGAGCACGGCCTGCTCCGAATCGAGGTGCCCTTCAAAGATCCGATGGAAGATGCTGTGCAGGTCGCCATCAAAGCAGGTGTCGCGGAAACCAAGACTAAGAAACTCAAAGCCTGATGACTGGGGAAGTTGTTAGGCCTATAGAAGAGACAAGCCGGGCTTGTCCGGGTTGTCTCGGTTGACCGTTCTGGACGTCGCCATGCGTTCCTCCGCACCCGCTTCCGAACTGACGCTGCAGAGCACCGATGCTCGCGCGTGCGAAAGGCGAGGGAGAGGCTGGCGACTACCTTGCGGTGTACTCCCTTGGGCGCTGCCCCGCGCCGGTAGAGGTGGCTGAGCCCCGCTCGCCCCAGTTATGGTTTGCCTCGACTCCACGGCCCTCGTGTGCTGCCGGTCCCATAGTTGCGCGCGGCAGTTCTCCCTTCGGGACAGTCGCAGACGTCGGTTTTCGGAGTAGGAGGCTGTGCCATACTCGAGGACACCCTGACAGAGGCTGCGTGTACACCGTCCGGAAGCCAGCCACCGCAATTGGGACAACGCTCTTTCTTGGCCATGTTCACCTCCGTGCAGTTCGGTAGTGCCTAAGCGCCAGCTTCGACGTCGGTAGTGTCCTAATTTGACCAGACGAGCAAATACCAACCCCCCAGTGTTGCCACACGGGGCAGGTCCGAACGTGCGCGAGCGGGGAATACATCCCAACAGAAAGCGCTTGTACTCTCTCTCAGCAACCGAGCGTGATCCCGCAAGACGAGGCCCCCGCCAACCTCGCCAGCTCCCCGCTCGGCAGTTTCAGGAACGTGTCCAGCCTGTCATAGATGTCGGTGCGGGGGGGCGCCTTCTTCCGCGTCAGCAACTGGGAGATGTAGGACTCGGTCACTTGGGCGGCGCGGGCGAGGTCGCGCTGCTCCAAGCCGAATGCCTCGAGCCGCTGGCGGATCACAAACGACACATCCATAGAGTTCCTCCCGGTGCGTTCTAATTAACTCATGTGAGTTAAGTAATCATCTTGGTAGTGCGAGTTGATTCGCTGTACTTGACAAGTGTAGTACAGTGCAGTAAATTGCACTCTAGTGAACTGCTGTAAGTTAAGCCACCCCCTACATGACACCCGAAGGAGCTCATATGTACGCACGACATGTCTCTATGGATCTGAAGCCCAATAAGGGCAATGAGTTTACCCAGACGTTGGAAAACGAAATCCTGCCCCTGCTGCGGAAGCAGAACGGTTTTGAGGACGAGATCACCCTCGCCAGCCGAGAGGGCAAGAAGGCAGTCGCGATCAGCTTGTGGGATCGCAAGGAGAGCGCGGACGTGTATACGCGCGAGACCTATCCCCAAGTGCTCAAGAGCCTAGCGAAAGTGGTTGACGGCACGCCGGAAGTGCAGGCCTACGAGATTGTCAACTCGACCTTCCACAAGACCGCCGCTCACAGCTAAGCCCGACCGGTTGGTATCGGACAAGGAGGGAGAGCGGCTTAATCCGCCCTCCCTCCTTGTGTCCATGACGCTGAAGGCTTACGGAGCACACGACCTTGTGGATGCCCTCGTGGACGCCCACTGGCGCTCCGTGCTGCCCGGTGAGCGTCTGTTCCGGGGCGTGGACCGGTGGGAGAGGCCGGCGACTGCGACCGGGAGCGCCTGTGGGCCTTGGGACTCCCGCACCACGCTGCACGACAGCAGACACCACTGGGCCGTGCGGATGGTGCGCGCGGGGATGCCGCTTGAGCTGGTGGCGCGCCAGCTCGGGCATAAGGACGTGGTAATGGTCGCGCGGGTTTACGGGAGGTTTGTACCAACGAGCCAGGAGCGGGACCGTTGGGAGGCGATCGGGCCAACCTTGACCAAGAAAAATGGGGTCGCGCGGGTACCTCTGGTGGTACCTCTGCTACGGAGACCGATGGGAAACAGGCAGAGAAAAACCCCGAATCCGAGGGGGATGCCGGGGCTTGTGGCGATAGCAGGGGTGGGACTCGAACCCACGACCCCGGCATTATGAGGATTGCTGCCCCGGGCACGGCTGGGCGCTCCTCGCTGAGACTCACCGCTGGAAGATGCTGGAAGCCGCCGGAAACCGCACGTCCGTACTGCCAGGTTATACTGCCACCCCCTGCTCCCGTGGGACGCCTACCTGTTCCCTGCCCCGCGACGCCCCGGGAAGCCATGGACTCGCCACCACGCGAAGGACCTGCTCATCCGGGCCGAAGTGCTGGCGGAGCTGCCGCCGCTCGAGGGCGGAGACTTCCACCCCTACCGGCGCGCCGGAACGAGGAGACGCTCTATCGGGCGGCCGCGGAGGAGCGAAGGTGCGGGCGGGGAAAACCGTTCGGGATTAAGTGAAGTGTTTCAGGAGTAATGCTTCGACAAACCCCAGGACGCTGTTGACGGCGCTGCGGTCGATGTCCGCCCAGTTGGCGTGGAGTGCAAAGTTGCGAAAGTTGAGATAGCCAAGGGCGATCCCGAGCTGCGGAGCCTTGAGCACACCCTGGGTTTTCAGCGCGTTGATAACATCGCTCAGGTCGTCCCGCCCTACTACTCCGGCGAGGTCACGGCCCATGCGGCGAATGGTGTCTTCGTAGGCCGCTGCGGCCAGGACTGCCGCCACGTTCTTAGCTCCGTCGCTTCCTTCTTGGAGCGTTACCCGCGCAAGCTGGATGAAGTCGGTTATGACGGCGCCAGTGATCTCCTTTCGGAGGTCGCCGGCGAGCCCGGCCTCGAGCTCGGCGAGGACGCTCTCAAGTGCGCCCCGGAGCACGGGAATGGCTTGTCTTGTTTGGTATGCTATGTCGCCGCCGCCGCGGCCGCTACCCGCGAGAGCCATTTTGTGCGCTTCCTGGAGGCTCTTGATCTGGGGGCTGTTCGGGCCGTACACGTTCACCAGAATGGTGAGCGTCCCGTGGAGGATTTCGTTGCCCCTGGCCAACCAGTCGGTGGTCAACGTCCCCAGGTCCTGGCACTGGGCCAAGAGCTCGTTGATCCGGTCTGTTAGAGCGGACTCGGGCATCCCTTCCCTCGCGAGAACTTCATTCGTAGCAGTGAACGTAGCAGAAACGTGTAACTCATCGGGGCGCCGGGATTCGAACCCGGGACCTCCGGCTCCCAAACAATGAGGCCGACTCCCGGATACCCGGCGCCATGCCGTCTTTCAAGGAGTTAGGCCGTCTCTCGGCGGCATCGGCAACCGCAAAACCGCCTCCTGACGCCTCGAAACGGTAGCAGCTACGTAGCAGTGCGTGAACGTCCACGTGGACGGCGCCCCGGCGCGGTTTAACTTTCTCGTGACTTTCCCCTTCGGGCTGATGGCGGCCGGCGACGACCACAGGGAGGCTTGAAACGGTGGGCATCGAGGATTTTCTCCAGAGGCGGGCGGCAGCCCCATTGCCGCGTGCTGGCCTGCTCAGTGCGCTAAAGACAATTGCCGACGTCAAGCAGCAGATGATTGCCGCCTTACCGGGCGACTTGGGCGACCCGATGAATGACCCCGACCTCGAAGCGAGGGTGCGCCTGCTTGACGCAGCGAGCGCCAAGCTGGGCGCGGTGCTTCATGAGCTGGATGAGATCGAGACGAGAGAAGCCGAGCTTCGGAGGCAATACGGGCTATGAGGTGACTGAGGCAGTCCGCGAAGCCGAAAGAAGGGCGGCCCGATCCCCGGCCGCCCTGGTCATTTTCCGCGCCGCCGCGTCGGCGGTTTCGGTGGCGGTTTCGCCGGGCGGGCATCGAACTCGAACAACTCGTTCGCGTCGGTGATACCCAGGACGGCGACGATCGCGCACGCGACCGCCTGGGCCGGCCGGATCCAGGGCCTCTATCGCGTGCTCCAGCGAGGCGAGTGGGAGACCGAGGGGGCCGGCTACCTCGGGCCGGCGCTCGGCGGATAGACAAGGCTGCAACGACGCAACCTGATCGCGCTTACTGAGGAGCGAATTTGAATTTCTCAGCCGTCTTCATCGACATAGCGCGACATGCCGTGCGGCGAGCGCATGAAGGCCATGCGCATGCGGTCTATGCGATTTACGAGGAGCACATGACAAGTCCCTCCCGTGCAACACTTCAAATCGCGACTGTACTGCTGGCGAGTGCGGTATTGGCCTCGAAGGCAGCAGGCCAGGCAACTTGGGAGCCCCTCCCGACCGGACGCTGGTTTGATTCGAGTTCGATCCGAGAGCGGGGAGACACGATAGAGGTTTCGGTGTGGGGGGTGTCCAAGGCCGTGGAGCAGAAGTATCCGGGGACTAGGGACGCCATCGCACATATGCGGTTCTTCTGTTCTCGAAAGACGATGACAGTCGGGCCTGTGGTCCTCCACCGAGCCGATGGGCAACTCGTTACTGTTACCCCCAACGACTGGTCCGAGGAGCAGCCGCCGCCGCCCAAGTCGCCGGCTGAGGTCGAGTTGAACTTTTTTTGTTCGCGGCGCCATGGCGGTGCGTGAAAGCGTACTGCCAGGTCATACCGCCAGGCGAAAAGGCCGACGCGAGAAACCGCATCGGCCTTTCGTTGTAACTCAATGTCAGCGGGAGCTTTAGTGTGATAGCAGGGGTGGGACTCGAACCCACGACCCCGGCATTATGAGTGCCGTGCTCTAACCACCTGAGCTACCCTGCCGAACGGAGGGCAATCCTACCCCGACCAACCGCGAAGCGTCAAGCGACAGCCGCCCGACACCCCAGCCCTTCAATTCAGCGACCAGCCACTGAATCGGGCCGCACCAGCTTGTAAAGAAACTCGCCCTTTCGAATCATGCCGAATGACTCACGAGCCACGCGCTCCTGCACCCGCGGATCACGCTCGATCGCGACGGCGGCGCGGGTCAGCGAGTCCACCACTCCCTGGAGGCGCGCTACCTCTGCCCCTTCAAGCGAGACCTGACGCTCGAGCTTGAACAGGTCTCGAGTGCTGTATTCGCCACCCTGCAGCGCGAATACCACTGCCGCGACCAGCACTGCAAGTGCGGCCCACCGTCCCGGCGTCACAGGGGGTAGAGGTCTCTGCCCGGATAGTGCGCCAGCTCCCCCAGCTCCTCGCTGATGCGGAGCAGCTGGTTGTACTTCGCGATGCGGTCGGTGCGACTGGCGCTGCCGGTCTTGATCTGCCCTGCCCCGCTCGCCACCGCGAGGTCAGCGATGAAGGTATCCTCCGTCTCGCCGGATCGGTGCGAGATCACCACCCCATACGCGCTGCCCTTGGCGAGCTCGATGCACTGCAGCGTTTCCGTGAGCGTACCGATCTGATTGACCTTGATGAGGATGGCGTTGGCGACGCCCTCCTCGATCCCCCGCCCCAGTCGATCGACATTGGTGACGAAGAGATCGTCGCCCACCAGCTGCACCCGATCGTGCAGGCGCTCGGTGAGCTGAGTCCATCCCTCCCAGTCGTCCTCGGCCAGTCCATCCTCGATCGAAACGATGGGATACCGGTCCACCCATTGAGCGTAGAGCTCTACCATCTCCCCGGCACTTCGGCGGCTCCCATCTCCCTTCTTGAAGACGTACTCGCCGTCCTGGTGGAACTCGGATGCCGCGGGGTCCAGAGCGATGGCGAGATCCCGACCCGGCTGATACCCGGCCGCCTCGATGGCCTGCATGACGGCGTCGAGCGCCGCTTCATTCGATGGCAACATGGGCGCGAAGCCGCCCTCGTCGCCTACCGCGGTCGACAGTCCCTTCTTACTCAAGACCTTCTTGAGCGCGTGAAAGGTCTCGACCCCCATGCGCAGCGCTTCGGCAAACGTCTCGGCGCCGATGGGCACGATCATGAACTCCTGCACGTCCACGTTGTTCGAGGCGTGCGCCCCGCCATTCAGGATGTTCATCATCGGCACGGGCAGTACCCGCGCCATGGGCCCGCCCAGATACCTATAGAGTGGGAGCCCCGTATCGGCCGCGGCCGCTCTTGCGACGGCGAGCGATACGCTCAGGATCGCGTTGGCGCCGAGCTTGCTCTTGTTGGGCGTCCCGTCAAGGTCCATCATCTCGGCGTCCACCGCGATCTGATCGCTCGCGGCCATGCCTTCGAGCCGGGGACCGATCACCTCGTTCACATTGCGGACCGCTTCGCTGACTCCCTTCCCGCCATATCGCTTGGTATCGCCGTCGCGGAGCTCGACCGCTTCGTGTTCACCAGTGGACGCGCCGCTCGGCACCGCCGCGCGGCCCTGGGCTCCACTCGAGAGGATGACATCGGCTTCCACGGTAGGATTCCCGCGGCTGTCGATGATCTCGCGGCCGTGCACTTCGATAATGGTGGACATGCAACTCCTGGAGGGGGGCGGAAAGACGGCAAGCTATGCCTGGCTCCCGACAGCGTCAACGCCGGCTTGCTGTTCCTCGAACCACCCGCGGGCGCGAGCCAAGAGAGCTTCGCGATCGTCATAGGTGAGACCGTTAGTGGGTATCGGCGTCCCCACGAGCACGAACGCACCCTTCTTGAACTCGAGCAGGCTTCCGTCGCGGCTCCGAGTCCCCTCGACGAACACGATTACCGATCGGCCGCCACGGACCACCTGAGCGGCGTTCTCGTAGCTCTGCGTAGCAGCATCGAGATCGCGACGATCCATCGGGATCTGCCCGGTCGCCCGAAGCGCCTCCAAAAAGCGGGATCGAATACAACTCCCGCTTGGCGATGAAACGAAGGGAGCCGGGGAGGTATGCAATCAGGACCCAGTTGTCGACGAAGGACGCGTGATTCGAAACGAACACGTACGGTCGCTCGGGCTCGAGCCGCTCCAGACCGGCGACCGTGACCGGCAGCCGGGCCGCAGAGATGAGGTGCCGGCCCCAACTGCGCAGCTCGCGGTCGTAGAGGCCACCCCGGCGATCCGGAACGCTGACCAGCGCGCCGAGACTCACGCGCAGCCCGTGCCAGAGCGTAAAGCCCACGAGACAGGCCAGACAGCAGAGTCCATACATCAGCGAAAATGATCGAAACCGGCCAGAGCCACCTCAGCGCCCGCCACGAGGAAACGCGCACCGCTACCCGGGGCAAGGGCGCCGATCCGAGTCAGCGGCAGGCCTAGCTCGGCGTGGAAAGCCTGAGCCTCGGCGGCACCAAACGATCCGGGCAGCGTTGCCAGCAGCTCGTAGTCCTCGCCGCCCTCCGCTGCGAACTGTGCAGGCGTGATCCCCGCCGCTTTAGCCGGACCGACGACCGACGTCGCCAGCGGGATCCGCTCGAGCTCGATCCGCAGCTCCATCGCCGAGGCTGCGGCGAGATGGCCGGCGTCGGCGGCCAAGCCGTCGCTCAAGTCGATCATCGCGGTGGCGCCCCGACGGGCGAGCCACTGTCCTGCGGCAAGCCGGGGCTCGGGCCTGGCGAACGCCCGTCGCGCCGCCGGCTCTGGTTCCTTGCCTCGCCGCCAGGTTTCCAGAGCCGCCCGGGAGGCGCCGAGTGCGCCACTCACCCAAATGCCGTCGCCGGCTCGCCCCCCCCGGCGGGAAAGCGGCCTGACCGCCCGTCCGATCACAGTGATCGCGAGGCTCCACGCCGAGCCGGACGAGAGATCACCTCCCAGGACGACCCCGCCGACCGACCCGGCCGCGTCACCCACGCCCCGCATTACCTCCGTGAGATCTGCTTCCGTCGCATCTTTAGGAACCGTCAGCGCCGCGAGCAGGCCAACCGCCTCGGCCCCGGCGGCCGCGAGATCGGACAACGCACCAGCCGCCGAGCGCCACCCGATCTCGCCCAGCCGCAGCCAATCGCGCCGGAAGTGCACTTGCTCAACCGAGACGTCGGTGCTCACGACCAGGCTCGGGCCCGAGCCGTCAGGCACCACGGCGCAATCGTCGCCTAAGCCTGCGGCGAGCGGCCCGAGCGCCCGCGCGATCGCGCGGATCCGGTCGAACTCGGGACCCGGACCCAGCCCGAGTGTCGTCATTGGAAATCAAGCGGCCGCACCGCGCGCTCTATACCGTCTGCGGCTGGGGCAGGTCGAGAATGACCGGCGGATTCACCGACGGGCCGGCGACCCGCAGCAGCTCCCATTCACGCCAGAGATCAGGCAGCGCGGCGATGACGTCCATCGGCCGCAGACTCCGGGCTGACACGCGCCGTGCAGCGAGATCCGCCGAGCGACCCAGGATCTGGGCGCCGAGGGCGGCAGCGATCTCGGGGGCGAGACCACGCGCGAGTGCGGAAGCGATGATGCCGGAGAGCAGGTCGCCGCTTCCTCCCGTCGCGAGACCCGGATTGCCGGCGGCGACGGTGAGAAGCGGCTGACCGGCCCGCGCAATGACCGTCGGTACGCCCTTGAGCAGGACGGTGCATCCGATCTCGTCGCCGGCGGCAGCGGCAGCGCCCCAGGGGTCGACTTCGCGGCGGCCCTCGAGCGCAGGAAAGAGCGTGCGGAACTCGCCCGGGTGTGGGGTGAGCACCAAGGGGCGGCCTTGGCCCAACCGTCGTAGCTCGGCGGCGCATCCCTGGAACGCGATCAGCCCGTCGGCATCGAGTACGACTCTCGACGCAGCCTCGATCAACGTGGTGATCAGTTCGCGCCGCCCGGGAGCGCGCCCCAGGCCCGGCCCGATCGCAACCGCGTCAGCTCGGCGAATCAGCTCCAGCAACGCGTCGGTGGGTGGTTGCTCCAGCTCCTGGGCAAACGTCTGAAGATCCGGCTCGGCCTGTACCAACGCCGCAACGGTGGCTGCCGGCGCGACGGCGTGGACCAATCCAGCGCCGGCGCCGAAGGCGGCCCGCCCGGAGAGCCGAACGGCGCCGGTCATCCCGGTAGAGCCGCCCACCACGACCACCCGCCCCCGGACGCCCTTGTGATCGGCGGCGCTGAGGCGCGGAAGCCAATCCGCAGCTAGCGTGTCGGTCACGATTGTCGGCCACTCGGGCGCGGCTGCGGGATGACCGATGTCCACCACGACCACATCCCCGACATCATCTCGGGCCAGGAGATGCCCCCGCCGAAGCCCGCCAAAGGTGATCGACACT
>DATJGL010000161.1:0-3833 GCA_035495075.1 Gemmatimonadales bacterium | reverse complement strand
CTGGGGGAGGTCTACGGCGATCCGGTGGGCGAGAGCCGGCCGAGCGAGGCCGAAGTCCGACCGACATCGAGCCCGTGATCACACCGCGGCCTGCAGCCTAAGCGCGGGCCCTAACCTTCACGAGGGGACGCTCTGTCAAGGCGATCTTGGCCCGGGCACGGGCCTACTTCTTACTGCTCGTGCGCTTTGCTTTGTATATCGAATCCAGAATCTCCCTCCACAACGACACCGGCTGGGATCCGACCAGCAACCCGCCCTCGATGTAGAAGGTCGGCGTGCTCTGAGCGCCAGATCGTTGAGCGGCCTGCGCATCGGCCTCGAGTTCTGCGCGGGCGGCTCCCGCCGTGAGGCACGTCTCCATCGGTTGCCGAGGCACGCCGGCAGAGTCGATCAGGGAGACGAGGAAAGGCCCGGGCTCCTTGAGCGGCGCCCAGGTTTCCTGGTACTTGAACAACAGGTCGTGGAGGGCCCAGAACTTACCCAGCCGGGCGCCGCACAGCGCGAACTCCGCGGCCGCCGCTGCGTTGTGATGGATGGACGTGAGCGGAAAGTTGAGGAACACCCAACGGACCTTGCCGGTCTGTATATAGCTTCGCTCTAGCTCCGGAAATGTCTCCACCGCGTGCTGCCGGCAGTAGGGGCACTGGAAGTCCGACATTTCGTAGACCGTGATCGGCGCGGTGGGAGAGCCCTTGGATCGCTCCGCGAGCACGTCCTTGGTGGATGCTTGGGCGAGAGCCACGGCGGGCAGCACGGCGCAGAGGAGGGCAATCGAGCCGAGCGCCCGAACCGGAAAGACAATTTGCGGAAGCGATGAGCGGTGCATGGATGGATCGGTCAGTATTTAGGTCGCCTGGTGCCGGTGTGGCCATCCAGGAGCACAGTGTCGCCAGAGACCTTCACGTTCCAGTACCACTCGGCGTTTGGATCGGTAGCATCCCAGGATCGGGCGTAGATCCACCACGGCCGGCTCTGCAGATGGAAATGCGCCCACCCGTCGGCCCTGGTCGTGTCCGTGACGGCGGTCATTCCGCGCGCGCGCGCGAGTCCGCGCACGATGCTGTCGTATCCCTGGTAGGTGCTATCTTCCCAGCGTCTCACCCGGGCGCGGAGGCTGTCGCTTCGGGCGATGAATGTCGCGCGGGCTGCATCCAGGGCGCTGCGGGCGGCACGCTCGCGCTTCTCGGCTTCGGACAAAGCGGCACTCTGCTGGCCGAAGCGGGTGTACAAGGAACGATATTCCGGCGACTTGCGTGGGAGTGAATCGAGCCGGGATTTCAGCGAATCGAGACTCCGGCGCAGGTGCTCGGCTTCGTATCCCGCTTTGGCATACTGAGCGAACGGGATCTTGAACTGTTGAAACAGACTATCGAGCTCGGTGGTCGATGGGCGGGGTGTGCGGGCCTGCGCGGCGAGCGCACGGAGGACGCTGTCGCGATCGTACGGAAGCGCGATCAGTCCGACGCCCGGAACTGGGGCGCTGACCGAATCGGGACCGGGGATCGAAACGCGAACCGCAACATCGTTCGGCCGCTCGCAGGCAGCGACGGCCAGCGCGAGGATGTACCAAAGGCGTGACACTGCACAAAGCTATCGTGGCCGCGATGGCCCTACAACTCGCGGCGGCATCGGTCGGCGCGCAGCAAGATGCCGTCACGAGACTCTTTCCCGCTCGCCCGACAGGCTACGTGACCGATGCCGCGGGAATAGTCGAGCCGGCGACCAAGGCGCAGTTGGAGTCTCTGCTCGACCGGCTGCGCACACTGACCGGGGCCGAGGTCGCGGTGGTGACACTGCCGACGATCGGCGATCGCGACGAGGCCGACGTCGCGCTTGCGATTGGCCGCGCCTGGGGCGTTGGCGCTAATGCGTCTATCGGTGAGGCGCGGCGCAACGCGGGCCTGGTTTTGCTGCTCGTGCCGCGCCAAAATGGACGGGCCGGAACGGGGCACGTCCGGATCGAGGTGGGTCAGGGGCTCGAGGGGATCGTGACCGACGCAACCGCGGGTCGCATCCGCCGAGATGTCATGGGCCCGCTGCTCGGTGAGGAGCGCTACGATGCCGCAGTATCGGCAGGTGCCCGGGCGCTCGCCAGCGTCATTGCTCGCGGCCTCGGGGTGACGGATTCCGCACTCACCGCCTATGGAGTTCCCCCTGCGGGCGGCCAGGCGGTTTCGCTCCCCCCCTGGCTTCCCATCGTCTTGTTTCTGGCGTTCTTCTTTTTCGCCAGCTTGATGCGTCGTGCGATGGGCGGACGAAGGAGCGGCGTATATTGGGGTGGTCCCTGGATTGGGGGGGGCTGGGGTGGCGGTGGTGGGTGGGGCGGTGGTGGGGGTGGGGGATTCGGGGGTTTCGGCGGTGGGGGAGGGTTTAGCGGAGGCGGCGCGGGAGGCCGGTTCTAATGAACGATGGGGTTCGCCGCCTGGTCGACCCGTTCCTGGCCGACGTCGACGCGGCGCTCGGCACCACATATACCGCGGTTCTCTTCGGCTCCGCCGCCCGAGGCGACTACGTCTCCGGGACTTCGGACGTGAACCTCATGCTGATCATCGAACGGGCGGAGCCGGAGGAGCTCGCTCGCCTTCGCCCGGCGTTCGCGCGCTGGCGCAAGGCAGCAGCGGGCCTTCCACTCGTCATCTCCCGGGACGAGTGGCTCCATGGTGTGGACGTCTTCCCCATCGAGATCTGTGATCTGCGTGCTGCCCACCAAGTATTGCGCGGCCCCGACCTCGTGGCCCCGCTCAAGCCCAGACCCGCCGACCTGCGCCGAGCCCTCGAGAAGGAGTTTCGGGGCAAGCTGCTTCGGCTGCGCCAGCGATATGCAGCCCACGGAGAGGAAGACCTTGGTCGCTGGGCGGGCGGGACTATCGCGGCGATCGTGATGTTTTTCCGTTGTCTGCTGACGCTGACCGGCCGCCCCGCTCCGGCGGAGCCGTCCCGCGTGATCGAGGGTGCCGGAGCGCTGCTGGGCTTCGAACCAGCACCGTTGCTCAGGGTGCTGGCCTGCCGCACCGCACCAAAAGCGACGCTCGCGGCGAGCGATTTCGAGGCCTATCTCGCTGCCGTCGAAAAAGCCGCCCAATTCACCGACCAACTCGAGCTGGGAGATCTGGACTCATGATGCGTAGCCGATTGCGGTCCCGTGCGACCCTGCTCGGCGCCGCCTTGCTGCTCGCTGGATGCGGCTATAACCGGATGCAGAGCATGGACGAGCGAGTCAACCAAGCCCAGGGCCAGATTCAGACGCAATTGCAGCGCCGGGCCGATCTCATTCCCAACCTGGTGAACACCGTCAAAGGCGTCACCAAGCAGGAAGACACGGTCTATATCTCGATTGCCAACGCGAGAGCCCGCCTCTCGGGCGCAGTGCAGGCCGGCAACGTGCAGGAGATGTCCGCGGCAAACGATCAATTGAGCGCCGGCCTGGGACGCCTGCTCGCCATCTCGGAGAACTATCCGCAGCTCCGGTCGAGCGAAAACTTCAAGCAGCTGCAGGACCAGCTCGAGGGCACGGAGAACCGGATCTCGGTAGCGCGCACCGACTACAACACCGCTGTCGGTGAGTACAATGCCTTCATACGACGGTTTCCCTACAACATCACCGCAAAGATTTTTGGGTTGGATAAGCCGCGAGTGTACTTTGGGGCCGAGGCAGGGGCGCAAGAAGCGCCGAAGGTGCAGTTCTAGTCGGTTACGACGCTTTCAGGCATGACATACCGCAGTGGATCCACGGCCCGACCGTTTACGTGCACTTCGTAATGCAGGTGCGGGCCGGTGGCGAGTCCGGAGTTGCCCACCAGGGCAATCCGGTCTCCCCGCTGCACCCGTTGGCC
>DATJGL010000160.1:0-4296 GCA_035495075.1 Gemmatimonadales bacterium | reverse complement strand
AGAGCTTGTTGACCGCGTCCAGGTTGCGTCCGGCCCGGCAAAGCGCGACCAGCTCTTGGGCCACGGATGCGGTCGTGGCAGGTGCTGCTGCAGTCATGCGATCTCCCAGTTTGGCGTCCGCGCCCATATTACGCGAAAATGGCCGGGCCGCCAGGCACAATTCGGTAACGGGCCGGCGCCCGGGTCGCGGGTTAGCCGGTTCAAACTTGGACAGGGGAGCGCCGACAAAATGAGCAGTCGCCCAGTCGATACCGAAACCCAGGCCACTTGCGACACGGTCACCCGCTTCAACGACGCGTTCAACCGTCATGACGTCGATGCGGTAATGGCGCTCATGACGACCGATTGTGTGTTCGACAGTACCCGCCCTCCGCCGGACGGCGAACGACTGGTGGGACAATCCAACGTTCGGGCCTTCTGGGAAGAGTTCTTCCGTCGCTCGCCCCAGGCGCGATTCGAGGCGGAGGAAATCTTTGCTGCCGGGGACCGATGTGTGGTGCGCTGGATTTACCACTGGATCAGAGACGGCAAGCCTGGGCACGTGCGTGGCGTGGATCTGTTCCGGGTACGCGACGGGCGTGTGGCCGAGAAGTTCTCGTACGTGAAGGGGTGAGTAGCTCAATGCCCTCGCGCACACAATCGACGTCCGACTACCCGATCCTCCTGTTCAAGACCCCCGGGGACTGGGAGCGCTGGCTTCGGCAACATTGCGAGGGCGCTCCAGGCGTGTGGCTACGCCTGGCGAAGAAGGATTCCAGCCTGGCGTCGGTATCTTACGCCGAGGCCGTCGAGCTGGCCCTCTGCTACGGGTGGATCGACGGACAGAAGCGGACTCACGACCAGTTCTCCTGGATCCAGAAGTTCACTCCCCGGGGCCGCCGGAGCGGATGGTCGAAGATCAACCGGGAAAAGGCGGAGGCGCTGATTCGAAGCGGCAGGATGCAACCGAGCGGACTGGCCGCGGTCACGCTCGCAAGACAGGACGGACGCTGGGACGCAGCGTACGATTCGCCGAGCCGTGCGGCCGTCCCGCCCGATTTCCAGGCCGCCCTCGACCGACACACGAAGGCCAAGGCGTTCTTCACTACGCTGAGCGGCGCCAACCGCTACGCTCTGCTCTACCGACTTCAGACCGCAAGAAAGGCCGAGACTCGCGCCCGACGGATCGAGCAGTTCATTGACATGCTCGAGCGCGGGAAGACCATACACCCCTGACACTGGCATCCGGCTCCTGGCGGCTCCAATATTGCTCAACTGCTGACCGAAGCTGCCGACTGGAGAATGTGATGCGCCTCACACAGGTGCTGGGCTTGGCATGTGTGGTAGTCGTTGTAAGCGTGGCGGCCGTGGACTCATCGACGGCAATCCAGGACTCGTTCCAGGCCGTCGCCGCAGGGCACCACGGCGCCGACCGGCCCGACAATCCGTGGCGCGACCTGCTGGGCTTGCCTGTCGCTGCCCTGCTCGGGGCGGCGCTCGCATTCCGGCCGGTTCGCAGGGGCACGCCGGCCCGCGATCCCGCCGTCATTCAGACCCAGATCGTGCTCGCGGTCGTAGGCGCGCTGATCATGATGGTCGTCGGCGCGAGCCTGGCGAGGGCGTTCGGAATCTTGGGTGCCGCCAATCTGGTACGGTATCGCGCCAAGATCGGAGACCCGAAAGACGCCGCAGTCATGCTGGTCGCGCTCGCGGTCGGGCTGGCTTCGGGGATCGGTCTCTATCTGCCGGCGGCCGCGGCCACTCTTTTCATTCTCGTCATGCTGTGGGCGCTGGAGTCGATCGAGCCCGCGCCAGTCAAGGTGTTCGAGCTCAAGATCAAGGGCGACGCCGCCGCCGACATCAAACCCAAGGTCGAGCAGCTCTTGCGAGAACAGCACCTTCGCCACGAGCTGCGCTCCACGGGCCAGGACGAGCTGTCCTACCACGTCACCCTTCCCGCTCGGCAGCGAACCAATCGGGTGGCGACCGCGATTCTCGCGCTCGATCCCGAAAAGAAGATGACAGTCGAGCTCGAACCCGCAAAAGAAAAGAAGCCCTGACCCCATGAAACTGCTGGTGCAGCCCGATGATGGCGTCGGGCCAGTGCTCGAGGCCATCGAGCGCGCAGAGACGTCTCTGGATTTGTACGTCTTCAGGCTCACCCATCCCAAGCTGAAGCGGGCGCTGGGGGACGCCGTGACCCGCGGGGTCGTGGTCCGCGCGCTGATTGCCCACGTGACCGCGGACGGCAGCGAGGCGCTCCGAAAGCTCGAATCGGAGCTGCTCGGAATGGGAGTGACGGTTTCCCGCACCGCGGAAGATCTCATTCGCTATCATGGGAAAGTGTTGATCAAGGACCGCACCAATTTGTATGTACTGGGCTACAATCTCACGCGCCGCGACATCGGACAGGCTCGAAGCTTCGGGATCGCCACGCGCCAGAAACCCTTCGTCGCCGAAGCTATTCGGTTGTTTGAGGCAGATTTCGACCGGCAGCTGTACACGCCCCGGCTCGATCAGTTCGTGGTCAGCCCCTTCAACTCGCGGGCGTCCATTCTCTCTCTCATCGAGGGAGCCCGGGAGCAGCTCCTGATCTACGAGCCGAAGCTGACCGACCGCCTAATGCAGAACGCGCTCGAGCAGCGGGCTCTGTCAGGCATCGACGTGCGGGTCATCAGCAAGGCCGCGAAGACAACCAATGCGGTCGAAGTCGCCGCCTATCCCGGCGAGCGAATGCATGTTCGGGCCATCGTTCAGGATTCCCGTCGCGTCTTCATTGGGAGCCAGGGGTTGCGGCGGGCCGAGCTCGACCACCGGCGCGAAGTCGGCCTGATTGTAGACGACAAGGACGTGGTGCGCGGCGTGACCCGAATCTTCGAGAAGGACTGGGCCGAGACTCCGCTGGCAAGAGGCGGACGCAAAGCGAAGGCGGTCAAGGCTTGACCACTCGGGCCCCCCCGCTCCGGCCGTCTATTTACCTGGATCCCTCGGTCATCGAGGATGCGATACACGGGCGCATGCGGCCCCGCGATCGAGCAGCCGTGTGGCGTCTCGCGGCGATGGTCAGCGAGGAGGTACTGTTCTTCTACTGTCCGAGCGAGGCGCGCGCGGCTATCGAGCAAGCCACTTCGGAGCAACGAACCCGACTGGGCCGCGAATACGCAGCCCTGCAGGTCCTTCGCGACGCGAAGCACGGTTGGCTGGGCGAGGGTGCGGAGGAGGATGTCGAGCAGAGCCCCGACTTCCGGGCACTCGCTGATCTGTTGGAGAACGCAAGGAACGCAAGGCGTGTCCTACAGGCTAAGTCCGCCGGTGTTCGCGACCTCGTGGCCGCCGAATCCAGCGCGCTCGTGCACAGGGCTGTGGAGCTTGAGGCGAGAACCGGCCTCAGGATCTTCCGGCCGGCGGACTACCTTTCCCGCTGGTCCACCCAGCAGCAGCTGCCTGGCTGAAGCCGTGCCGAGACCGCCGCGAAGCGGCGGCCCGGCCGCTCTTACCTCACGGCTTCTTGACAGTGTCCTTGTCCACGACCCCGCCGTGCTTCTTGGTCGTGTCCGTCTTCACCGACGTGTCATGGCTGATGAGGGCGGTGTCTCTTGTCGTCGTCTGAGTGACGGTGGTATCCACCCCTGTTCCCGCTGCCCCGGTCTCGACATCGGCCCCGGGTCGGGGAGCGGGCTTTTGACATGCCGCTAGGGCGAGCAACATCGTCGTGCCTGCGATCAACACTTTCATGCGAACCTCCGGGTGTGAACCCCCACGCTCTGTAGAGCCTGCAAATGTCGAAATTCGAAAGATCATACTGCCACGCCCCTAATCCTCTACGTTTCGCTGGCAACCCTCGGTGACGCCTCTCACGACCGGTGCTGGCCGATCGGACCTGCTACTCAGGTTCTAGATCCGGAGTAGCCCCAAGGTCATTAATCACGCTCTCTGCGCTCCCCGGCCTCGAGGAATCGGAGCACGGCCGCTTCATCGTCGCGGAGGTCCGCCTGGCCGTTTCCGCGGACGCAGTCGCGCCAGATGTCGAACCAGACCGGGTCCTGGTAGGCACCGAGCACCCACGGGTGGATGTAGCTCTTGCGACAGACGGCGATGGTATTGCCGAGTTCGTGTGCGACCGCCGCGATCGCCTCCATCATTGGCGCTTTGGCCTCCCGCTTCGACTCGGGCGCCTCGGCCTTGAGGAGCCCACGGCTGGCGACGAGAGTTCCCGCCCAGGTGCGAAAATCCTTGGCCGTGAAGTCCTCACCGGAAATCATCCGCAGATATTCGTTCACATCTGCTGAATCGATCGGCTGCGGCTCCCCCTCCTCG
>DATJGL010000159.1:0-5472 GCA_035495075.1 Gemmatimonadales bacterium | reverse complement strand
CGGCACGTCGAGCCGCTCCGCACCGGGGATCTGCGGAAGGCGGAACGGGACGTTGTACGCCGCGGCCAGCTCGCGGGCGAGGCCCTTGTGTCCGAGCAGATCGGGCCGGTTGGGGGTGACGTCGATGATCAGCCGGTCATCGGCGAGGGGAATAGCGTCGAGCAGCGGCGTCCCCGGCGGTGCGTCAGTCTTAAGCTCGAGAATCCCGTCGTGATCCTGCCCCAAACCGAGCTCGCGAGCGGAGCACAACATGCCCTCGGACACCTCCCCACGGATCTTGGCGCGCTCGAGCTTCATCGGAGCGCCGCCCTTGCCATGGGGGATGGTCGATCCAACAGCCGCAAACGGGTACTTTCGACCGGCCGTGACGTTCGGCGCGCCGCACACCACATGCTTCAACGTGGAGGAGCCGTCGTTCACCTCGCAGACGCGCAGCCGATCGGCGTTCGGGTGCGGTGCAACCGATTCCACTACCGCGATCCGGATCTCTCCCAGCCCGGCGTGGAGCGATTCGACCGCGTCCACTGGCGCGCCTAGCATGGCGAGCTTCCCCACCAGGTCGCGCGCCTCCAATGGGCACCGGAGAAACTCCTCCAGCCAGCGACGAGACGCGTTCATGCCGACCCTCCACCCCATCTACCGCCCTGGCCGGGGACGAACTGGCCGAGGAAGCGCATGTCGCCTTCGTAGAAAAGCCGAATGTCGGGGACGCCATAGCGCAGTAGCGCGATGCGATGCGGGCCCATGCCCCAGGCAAAGCCGGTGTACCGCTCGGGATCGAGCCCCCCGTTCGCGATCACGTTGGGATGCACCATGCCGGAGCCGAGAATTTCCATCCAGCCGGTTCCCTTGCAGGCGGGACACCCGCTGCCGTGGCACAGCTGGCACTCGACATCCATTTCCGCCGACGGCTCAGTAAACGGAAAGAATGACGGACGGAAGCGGACCTTGGTCGCCGGCCCGAAGAAGCGCCGGGCGAACTGGGTCAGCGTCGCCTTGAGGTCAACGAAGGAGATCCTTTCGTCTATTGCGAGGCCTTCGATCTGGGAGAACGCCGGCGCGTGCGAGGGGTCGAACGGATCGTTGCGATAGCACATGCCGGGAATCACCACCCGGATGGGCGGCTGCGACGCTAGCATGACCCGGATCTGCACCGGCGACGTGTGAGTCCGGAGGAGCAATCGTCCCCCGTGCGGCGTCTCCTCGATGGGCGGCGCGTCGAGGTAGATCGTGTCGTGCAGGTCCATCGCGGGATGGTCCGCCGGGAAGTTGAGGGCGCCGAAGTTGAGCCACTCGGTTTCCACTTCAGGGCCCACAGCAATGGCGAATCCCATCTCGCGGAAAATGTCGAGCAGCTCGTCGATCACCCGCGTAACCGGATGCTCGGCCCCGACCCAGCGGCGCCGCGGGGGCATGGTGAGATCCGCCCCGTCGGACCGGCTCTTCTGCTCGGACGCGATGGCGGCTTGTCGCTCCGCGATCAGTGCCTCAGCGCGGAGCTTCAGCTGGTTCACCTTGGCGCCGAAATCCTTACGCTGGTTGAGCGGCAGCTGCGGCAGACGCTTGAGCAGCTCGGTGATGGCACCCTGCTTCCGGCCGAGCAATGCGATGTGCTCCGCCTCCAGCTGAGCGGCGTCGAGCGACGGAATGCGCTCTACCCGCGCGGCCAGGGCGTCGAGGTCGGGAGATCCGGTGGGCTCAGCCATTTCAACATCCGGACAAAGAGACCGGCTGCAAGCAACGGTGGGGCCGTCCGCGCCGGGCGGGCGGCCCCACGCGGAGGCAGCGTCGGGTACGGTCGCGGGACCAGGTCCCTTACGACTGCCCTTTCGCGACCTCCGCAATCCGGGAAAATGCGTCGGCGTCGCGGACTGCGAGGTCGGCCAGGACCTTCCTGTTGACTTCCACACCGGCCTTCCTGAGACCGGCCATGAGGCGGCTGTAACTCAACCCATGGAGCCGGGCTGCGGCGTTGATGCGCGTGATCCAGAGCGCCCGGAACTCAGCCTTCTTCTTGCGGCGGTCCCGGTACGCATAGCGCATCCCCCGTTCGACCGTCTCCTTGGCTGCCTTGTACAGCTTGCTGCGACCGCCGCGCGCGCCCTTCGCGGCTTCCATGTACTTCTTCTTGCGGGCGTGGTGCGCGACGCCGCTCTTCACGCGAGGCATAGAGACGTCCTCAGGCCTGGAGGAGGCGGTTTACGCGCGGGAAGTCGGCCGAGCTCACCAGGGCACTCTTCTTGAGCCGGTTCTTCCGCTTGCGCGTCTTCTTGGTCAGGATGTGGGTGTGGTTCGCATGGAACCGCTTCAGCTTCCCCGTCCCGGTTCGCAGGAAGCGCTTCATCGCGGCGCGTTTGGTCTTTTGCTTCGGCATCGTGCTCTCGTTGTCGGGCGCCGCTACTTCGGCGCGATCACCATCGTCATGTTCCGGCCCTCGAGCTTGGCCTCGGACTCGACCTTACCCACGTCCGCGAGCGCCGCCGCGACCCGGTCCAGCACCGCCTTGCCCAACTCGAGGTGGGCGATCTGCCGGCCGCGGTACATCATCGTCACCTTCACCTTGTTGCCGTCGCCAAGGAACTCGCGCGCATGGCGCGTCTTGAAGTCGAAGTCGTGATCGTCGATCCCGGGCCGGTACTTCACTTCCTTGAGCTGGATGATGTGCTGCTTCTTCTTGGCCGCTCGGGCTGCCTTGGCTTCCTCGAACTTGAACTTGCCGTAGTCCATGATCTTGACCACGGGCGGGCGCGCCATCGGCGCAACTTCTACCAGATCCAACCCACGGTCTTGGGCTGCGGCCAGCGCTTCGTCTACAGGCATCACCCCCAGTTGCTCGCCACCGGGACCAATCACCCGCAACGGACTGATGCGGATTTGCCGGTTGACGCGAACTCTCTTTTCGCGCTCGTTTGTGGACAGTGGCCGAACCTCCTTCTGCAAAACGAAAATGGGACACCCGAACACCGGATGTCCCAGCAACCCCCACGCGCCCGAGAGACGGCACGCTGGGAAGAAAGCCTGGACCCGGTTACACCGCGCGACCGCGCGGGCTCAGGGTGGGGGAAGTCCGCTCCCCGCTTGCAAGGCGCGAATTGTACCCACCGAAGCGGAGGGTGTCAACGCGCCTCCGCCGGCGCTGCCGGCGTTACATCGCGCAGGTCCAATGTCTTGACCCCCTCCTCGAGCCGCGCCATTGCAACGAGAGGATCATGCTCGAAGATGAGCAGCCAATCGCCAGCCACCGCATCCCGGAACAGGGCCCGTTTGCTCTCGAGCGTCCGCAGGGGCTCTAGGTCATACCCCATGATCCACGGCAGCGGCAGGTGGGCGGTCGTCGGGATCAGATCGGCCAGGAACACCGCTGTTTCTCCACCGTCGCGGACGATCACACTCTGGTGGTGCGGCACGTGGCCGGGGGTGAGCCGAAGGGAGATCCCGGGCACGACGTCGCCGTCGCCGTTGAACAGCTTCCACCGATTCGCTACCGACACCGGCTCGAAGTTGCGGGGGATGTAGCTAGCGCGGGTCCGCTCATTGATGCGCCGGGCAAACTCCAGCTCACCCCGCTGAACCACGTACATCGCATTGGGGAACGCGGGCTCGGCCCCGAACTCGCCGGTGTCGAGTAACGGCCCCGACGCGCCCGCCAGCCGGGTGTTGCCGCCCGCGTGATCGAAGTGCAGATGAGTGTTCACCACCAGCTTGATGTCGTGGGCGGCGAACCCTAATTCGGCCAGCCCGTCGTCGAGCTGCGTCCCGCCGTTTCGGCCTTGATTCTCGATCCCGTAGATGTCGCGGAACCTCGCGTCGTCCTTGTCCCCGACGCCGGTGTCGACCAGGATCAGCCCGTCCGGATGCTCCACCAGGAGGCAGCGCAACGCCAGCGGGATCCGGTTCCGCTGGTCCGGCGGCGCCCGCTTTTCCCACATCGGCTTCGGCACCACGCCGAACATGGCGCCGCCGTCGAGGCGCTGGAGTCCGGCCTCGATGGTGTGGCAGCGGAGTCTGCCGACGCTGAATGTCTGCACCAACGTCATGCGTCGTATCCCGGATACGAGTCGGCGCGAGGCTCGGTAGGCATAGCGGAGCGCTTGCGCTTCGCCTTGCGCGCGCGACGCGCCTCGAGCTGGGCAAGATCCGCGAGCGTGCGCGCACCGGCGTCGCGCGCGAGCCCGAGCAGTCTCGCCAACAGCTGGCCGGTGACCCATGCATCTCCGCCGGCACGGTGTCGGGCTGGATTCTCGAAGCCGAACCAGTTGGTGACGGAGTCGAGACCGCAGGAACGCAAGCCGGGGAGCAGGCGTCGCGAGAGCCGTACCGTACAAAGTCGAGGACCGTTCAGCGCGAGATCCCGCACCCGCTTCAACTCGGCGGTCAAAAAGGTCCAGTCGAAGCGGGCGTTGTGCGCCACGAACACCCGGCCGGCCAGCGCCCCAAGTAATCCGTCGGCGACCTCGCCGAAGCTGGGCGCGGCCCGCACCATCGCATCGGTGATGCCCGTGACCATGCTCGCGGGCATCGGAATCGGGCGACCCGGATTGACCAGGGTCTCGAACACGATCTCGCAGCGCACGCCCTGGACCACCACGACGGCAACCTCGGTGACCCGATCGCCACCGCCGGCGCTCGAGCCGGTGGTCTCGACGTCAACCACCGCGAACGCGCACTCCTCGAGCAAGGGCGAGCCTCGAGCCTCCGCCACGAGCGACCACCTGCCGTCCGCCAGCTGGCAGACCCGGGGGTCGGGCCCGAGCAGGGCCACCGCGAGCCGCTCGGCGACGACGGAGGGCGCCCCCGCGAGGCCCAGCACCAGATCGCAGAGAACAGCAGACGTCGCCGGGCCGGAAGACAACTGCTCCATTGCCCGGTCGGAAAGCGTGCGACTGGGATGTGCGCTGGTGCCGATCACAGCGGCGCGCGGCGCAAGGGAAGCGTCATGCAGCGGGGGCCCCCGCCACCTCGCGCCAACTCGCTTCCCTCTACCGTAATCGCGATGCGGTGGCGCGCCTCGGCCCAGTCGTCGAAGGCCAGAAAGTCGCTCGACGGCACCACCCGGAAGCCAGCCTCTTTCAGCGCCTCCAGCGTGGCGTAGTTCCGACGATAGCTCACGATCGTTCCGGGACGAAGCGCAACAAAATTGCAAGCCGAGCTCCATTGCTCCCGGTCCTGGGTGGTGCGGTGATCACCGCCGGCGAAGATCGGCTCCAGCGGCAGATCCACTGCTCGGAGGGCGGCGAAGAGGTTGGGCATCTCACGCACGCCGGCCTCGCCCTTCCTGCGATGGAGGACCGGGACCCGCTCAGGGCCGACGAAGAACGGAGGGTAGACGACGCAGAGATCGCGGTCCACCTGGGTAAAGACCATGTCGAGGTGGATCGCCGTCGGCGACTTGGGAATCACGACGACCACGACGTCGGTGATCTTTCCGCGCGAGAAAACCAGCTCGGTGAGCTGATCCAGTGCGGCTGGAGA
>DATJGL010000158.1:0-14567 GCA_035495075.1 Gemmatimonadales bacterium | reverse complement strand
CTCGGCGTAGAGCGTGCGGGCCTCCGTGACTTCCGGCAGATCCACGAACTCGTCCGGTGTGTGCGATCGACGGCTGGTCCCGGGACCGCACTTGATGGCGTCCTTATCCCGCAAGAAGACCCAGTCGGAACAGGTCGGGCTTCCGAACTCGCGCGCCCCGGGCCGGACCTTGCGCACCGCGGCGAGCAGCTGCGAGCCGGGCGGAGTCTCGCACGGCACCAGCCGGCGCGAGGTCACCACTACCTGGGAACCGAGCGATTCTCGCAGGCGGGCGGTCAGCTCATCGTGGGTCCAAGCCGGCGTGCTGCGCACATCGAGCACGGCTTTGGCAACCGGCGGTGTGACGTTCCTACTCACCCCTGCCTCGAGCATCGTGGGCGTGGCGGTCGCGAGACCGAGCACAGGGTGGGACCGGTCGTCGAACAGTTTCTGCAGCTGAAGGAGATCCCGGGCCAACACGGTGACGGCATTGGCAAAGTCGCCATCCGCGACCGCATAGCCCGCGTGGCGCTGATCGCCCTCGGCGATGAGGTCTACCATCATGAGACCGCGCTGGGCGATGGCGACGTCCAGATTGGTCGGCTCACCGATCACCGCCGCGTCTACCTGTCCGAGCCGAGCAACGGCGCCTTCCATCGTCGTGTCTTTGGTCTCCTCGCCGTAGCCGAAGACCAGAAGCAAGCGTCCGGCGTCCAGCCGGCCCCGCTCGGCCACATCGCGCGCCGCGCAGAGCATCGCGGCAACGGATGCCTTGGCGTCAGTGGCACCGCGCCCGTACAGCCGGGTGCCTTCGACCGCTGGCGTGAAGGGGTCGCGGGTCCAACCGGCACCCGGTGGGACGGTGTCGAGATGCGACACCAGCGCCAGCGTCTGTCCTGATGCGAACCCGCGTACCTCTATTCGAACCGAGGTGTCGTCGCGGACCACATCGAGCTTCCATCCCCGAGCCGTTTGCTCGACGAACTCCGCGATGGCCTGTTCGCTGCCGCTGACCGAGGGAATGGACACCAGCTCCGCCAGCAACTCGGCCTCAGCCGGCAAGATCCACTCCCAGGTAGGTTGCCTTTTCCTTGCGCCCGACGATCATGGTGCCGCAGCCAGCGCCCGTGAACACCTCGAGCAGCAGTGCGTCCGGCGCGCGGCCGTCGATGATATGAGTGCGCTCGACGCCACCGGTGGCGGCCCGGATACACGCCTCGACCTTTGGCCGCATGCCGCCGGCGAGGGCTCCGCTCGCCATCAAGCCGGCGAGATCGTCGGGATCGGCAAACGTGACCAGGGTTGCGGGATCGTTGCGATCCCGGAGCACGCCGGGAGCGCCGGTGAGGAAGATGAGCTTCTGAGCCCGCAGAGCCACCGCGAGCGATTCGGCGACCGTATCGGCATTCACGTTGTAGATGCCGCCGTCTTCGTCACCCGCCAGACTGGCGACGACCGGCAGGAAACGCGCCTCCATCAGCGTCATGAGAATCCGGGGATCGACCCGGTCGATATCGCCGACGTGGCCGTAGTCGACCTCGATGCGCTGTCCATCGTCGTCCACCATCGAGACGGGAGCGCGCCGGTGTGCGGTAAGAAGGTCGGCATCGATCCCCGACAAGCCCACGGCCTGCACCTTGTGTTCCCTAAGGGCCGCCAGCAGATCCACGTTGAGCTGGCCGCCGTACACCATCTTGGCGACCTCGAGCGCGGCGCTGTCGGTCACTCGCCGGCCGGCGACGATTCTCGGTTCCTGACCAAGCTTGCGACTCAGGGCGGTCGCCTGAGGCCCGCCCCCGTGAACCACGACCAGGCGAATGCTCAGCGACGAGAGCAAAGCGAGCTGCGCCGCAACCTGGTCTCGGACGTCCGGGTCGCTCAACACGTCGCCGCCGAGCTTTACTACGAATACGTGGTCCCGGTACGCCCGGACGTAGCGGAGGGCGCCTTTTAGACCAGCGATGCCCTTCGTCGTGTCTATCGACATCGAGTCTCCCAAAAGCGTGAACAGTGAACGGTGAACAGTGAACAGGAGGTCCGGTGAGTTGTTGGAGCTCCCTGTTCACTGTTTACTGTTCACTGTCTACGCAGTGCGCCAATAAGCTCCAGTAGCAGGGCCCTCTGTACATGCAGCCGGTTTTCGGCCTGGTCGACCACGACCGAGTTGGGCCCGTCGAGGACCGCGTCATCGATCTCGACGTTCCGCCGCACCGGGAGGCAGTGCATCACGATGCCTTTCCCTCCCCGGCTGGAGCGGACTCGCTGCTCGCTTACCCGCCAGTCGCGCAGAGATGCCCGCAGCGCCCGCTCTTCGTCCGGCTTGCCGAACAGCCGAACCGCACCCCAAGACTTAGCGTAGACCGCATCCGCTCCGACCAGCGCTTCGTCGGGATCGTTGATGATGTGTACGAACTCGCCCCCCCGCTCCTGAGCGATACGGCGGATCAACGCCGTGTCCTCGGGATCCAGCTCATAGCCGTCCGGCCGGGCGATGACGACTTCCATGCCCAGCGACGCTGCCGCGATGGCGGCGCTCGCGGGAACGGCAGTGGGCAGGGCGCGGGGATGCCAGGCCCAGGTGAGCACGAATCGCTTGCCCTCGGTCTCCCCCAGTTTCTCGCGCAGCGTCAACGCGTCCGCTAATCCCTGACACGGGTGCCGCCGGGTGGATTCGAGGTTGATGACGGGGCGATCGGAGTAGCGGGCGAAGTCCCGGATGACGTCGTCCCGCCTCGCGACCTGCCACTCTTCTCCCCGCGGAAAGGCCCGCACGGCGATGGCATCGGCGTAGCGGGAGAGGACTCTTGCCGCCTCGATGATGTGCTCGACGGTCGAGCCGTCCATGACCGCGCCGGGCTCGGTCTCCAGGCTCCAGCTCCCTTTCCCCGGCTCGAGCACGACCGCATGACCGCCATGAAGGAACATCGCGGTCTCGAAGCTGGTCCGAGTTCGGAGGCTTGGGTCCATGAACACCATGGCGAGCACCTTGCGCTCGAGCCCGCCGGTGATCTCGCCCCGCTTGACTCGGCGCGCCAGCGCCAGGAGGCTCTCGATTGCCTCCGGTCTCCAGTCCTCCATGGCCAGGAAGTCGCGCTTGGTCACTCCAGAACCTCATGTAAAGCGGCGAGCAGGAGGTCGGCCTCCCGGCGATCAAACGAGAGCGGCGGCATCAGCCGGAGCACTTCCGGATCGCTCGCGGTACCCGTCAGCACCCGACGATCGAACAACGCCCGCTGGACCGGGACGGCGGCCCGACCGAGGCGAAGCCCGATCAACAGGCCTCGGCCGGTCCCGCCGGGGATGCCCAATGCGAGCGCCCCAGCCTTCAGGTAATCGCCGACCTCCACTGCATTGGCAATCAGCCCTTCGTCTTCGATCACATCCAGCGTGGCCAGCGCAGCCGCGCACGGTACGGGGCCGCCGCCGAAGGTACTGCCCAAATCGCCGATATGGAGTCGGTCGCCGATCGCACGCGTGGCAATCATGGCCCCGATGGGCAGGCCCGACGCGAGGCCTTTAGCCATCGTCAGGAGATCGGGAGTGACACCGTACGCCTCCGCAGCGGTAAATCCGCCGCAGCGGCCCACGCCACACTGAATCTCATCGAAGATCAGCAGCGCACCATGACGATCGCAGATTCGCCGGGCCGCTCGCACGAACTCCACACTCAAATCGCGCGCGCCCGCCAGCCCCTGCACCGGCTCCAGTATCACGGCGGCGACGGAATCGCTCACCGCCGCCTCCAGCTCGGCGACATCGTCCGGCGCGACCTTGCGCGACAAGGGGACGCCGGCTCGCGCGGCTGCCTCTTCGTACTTGGCGCCGTCGGTCACGGCGAGCGTGGCCACGGTACGACCGTGCCAGCCACCCCGCAGCGACACGATCAGCCTTCGACCGGTGTGCCGGCGAGCGAGACCGATCGCGTTCTCGTTCGCCTCGGCTCCCGAGTTGCAGAAGAATACCTGCTCCAAAGGATCGGGACAGAGCGCCGAGAGACGCTCGGCTAGCTGCTCCCGGTTGGGATGAGGCACGGCAGTCGAGTAGAAGAGCAACTTGGCGGCCTGCTCCGCGATCGCCCGAACCACCTTGGGATGGCTGTGGCCGGTCGACGCGACGGCGTGGCCGCCATACGCGTCGAGCCACTCCTGGCCGTCCTCATCGATGAGCCACGACCCCCGGCCTGAGACCGGGCGCACCGGCATTTGGGCATACACTGGCAGCAGCGAATGTGGCCGGTCCGTCAGCATGGATACATTCCCCCACCCAAAAGGCCGTCGGTCTCGGGGAGCCCCAGCGCGAGATTCATCGCCTGGATCGCCTGTCCTCCGGCCCCCTTTATCAGGTTGTCGATCGCGACCATCACCTGCACCTCGCTACGGTCGGCGAGTTCTGCCGGATGTATCAGCGCGTAGTTCGTCCCTACTGCGTGGGTGAGTTGGGGCGCCTGCTCGAGAACCCGTACGAAGGGCCGGCCCGCGTAGGTCAGCCGGAACCGCTCCGCAATACTGCCGCTCCCGCGCAGCCACGCGTGGAGCGTGAGGTAAATCCCCCGGACAAACGGCCCGGCGTGGGTCATGAGTCGCGCAGTTGCGTCCGGCCGTCCGGTCCATTCTCGCCAACGCAACAATACTTCTGCCTCGTGGCGATGACCCAGGACGGAGTAGGCGAACAGGTTGTGCGCCCGCATGGGGTGGTGGGTCGTGGGCGTGGGCTGAACACCGGCACCGCTCGATCCAGTTACGGCGAACAGCGAGGGTGGCGCCGCGAGCTCGAGACCCGCGAGCGGGTAGAGGGCGAGCGCCGCGGCGGTCGCGAAGCATCCAGGTGCAGCGATGGCCCTGGCGCCGCGCAGCTGCTGGCCGAGCACGTCGGCCAGGCCGTAGACGAAGCGGGGAACCAGCTCCGGCGCCGGGTGCGCGCCGTAGTAGCGCTCGTACAATTGGAGATCGGCGGTCCTGAAATCGGCCGCGAGGTCCACCACAAGCCCGGGGCCAGCGTCCAGCACGTCGCCCGCCACGCGGGCAGACTCTCCATGCTCGAGACACAGAAAGACCACATCGCGTCCACGCGAGACCTCGCCGGGTCCCTGCCCCGAAAACCGCGCCTCCGAAAGTGTCGCGAGCGCCGGATGAGTGTCTGCGATCGGCTTCCCGGCCTGGCTTCGGCTGGTCGCCACACACTCCGTCACCTGCGGATGCTGAAGCAGGAGACGCAACAGCTCGCCGCCCGTGTAGCCGGCGGCGCCGATGACAGCCACTTTCATCGGGGAACGGCCGGCGCGATGGGGACCAGAGGCACGGCTGCCCGGGGGGAGGCTTCCGAAGGCCGGACAACCCCAGCCTCCCGCCAGGCAACTACGCCGCCACGTCCCGAGGCTTCCCAAGCCTCGATTCCCTTCTTCACGACCCCAACTAGCCCGGACGCATCCAGCCGCGCGTTGTGCGCCGCGAGCCCAAGCTCAGCGGTGATGTACGCGTTGCCGACCTCGTTGTCCGTAGCCGGCCCGGTGATCGCCGTGATCGGCAGACCGTACTCGCGATGCATCAGCTCGGCGGCACCCCAGCAGGCCACGGGATCCGGGGCTGCCATCACGAACGCCGCACCTACCTGCATCAGCTCATCATCGCGCAGGATGTCCTGCACCCCGTATTCACCGAGAATGCCGTCGCCCAGCTCGGCGACGACCACGTCCGGCTTGGCCTGCGCCAGCCGATTGAAGATGCCTTTCGCGGTGGAGACGGTTACGCCGGCGTGGGTGCTCGCGACACCGACATCATTGAACGTGAGCGCGGCGATTGCGCCGGCATCCTGCATCGCCAGCGCGTCGCGCATGAGCGAGACGCCGGTGAGCTTGGCCGCGCCGACTCGGAGTCCGGATCGAGCTAGGCCCCGCACCAGCTCCGTCGCAGCAACCGTCTTGCCGGCGTTCATGCAGGTGCCGACGACGTAAACCACGGGCACCTCGCTATCCAGCCGGTCCGCGGGCGGTACCGCGAGGTCCTTAATGTGCGCCGGCCGGCCGACCCGATCGCCCAATTCGGGGAACGTCAGGATCGCGCCCAGCACTTCCGCTCGAAACGGCGGACCGATCTCGGGATTTTCCGAGGTGCAGCGTCCGAGAATGCCCCCCAGGTTCAGCACTTCGAGCGTGTCTCCGGTCGCAATGGTGGGAGGGACGACTCCGGCGTAACCTCGCAGCGCGCGCCGTGTCCCCAACGTTCCCGCGAGCACGTCGCCTGCCCGAAGCGAGACCATCCGTCCCCCTACATCCTCGATCGTGTTGTAGGTGGACTTGTCGTGCAGGATCCGCACGGCGAGCACGTACCCCTCGGCGGCGACGATCTGATCGCCGACGATGACCTCGGCCCCGAGATGCGCATTCCGGGTCGAGGACGAGATCCGGTCCAGCCTCACCCGCGTGGTCACCACCATGTCCCGCTCCGGTTCGAATGACGCAACCTCCTCAATCCTTTCCGCCGGCGCGGGCGGCGAGTAGCGAGGGGATCGCAGCGATTCGGGCGTACGAGCGCGCTTCGTCTCCGGTCCAGAGGTGGTTTTCCTCTCCGTACGTGGCGACGCTTCGATCCATCATCGAGTGCGGGCTCTGCGCTCCCACCACCTGGAAACGGCCCGGCGACAGCCGGACCCGGGTCTCGCCGTCGACTCGCTCCTGGGAGCTCGTGATCAGCGCCTCGATATCGCGCAACGCAGGGTCGAAATACTGACCCTCGTGCAGCCGGTCACCGTAGAACCGGCTCAGCTGGTCCTTCCAGAACGCCTGCCACTTGGTCAGCACCAGCTTCTCCAGCTCCCGATGCGCGGCGATGAGCAGGAGCGCCGCACCCGCCTCGAACCCGATCCGGCCTTTGATCCCCAGAGCGGTTTCTCCCACGTGGATGCCCCGACCGAAGCCGTATGCCTCGGCAAGCACGTTCAACCGCTCGACCAGCGTCGGCCCGTCGAGCGGCTCTCCATCCAGGGCAACGGGCACTCCGCGCGACCAGTCGAGCACGATCTCCCGGGAGACGGGCGCACCGGCGGGCGGATCCAGCAGCTCATCGGGCGGTCCGGCCCAGGTGTCGTGGGTCCAGCCTCCGCCCCAGGTCGTGCCCCAGAGACCCCGATTCACCGAGTAGGCGCTCGCTTGGGCGGGCACGGGGAGGTTGCGCGCGGCGAGGTACGCGACCGCCTGATCGCGGGAGACGGCGAGATCACGGATCGGTGTCACGATCTCGAGGTCGGGAGCCAGCACCCGAAGGGCAACGTCGAAGCGGACTTGGTCGTTACCCGCCCCGGTGGATCCGTGGGCAATGGCCCGGGCTCCGATCGTGCGGGCCGTCTCGATCACCGACAGGGCCTGCTGGGTCCGCTCGGCGGCGACGCTCAACGGATACACTTCGCCCCGGAGCACGTTGCCCTGAATCAGGAACCGCACGAACCGATCGAAGACGGCCGCTCGCGCGTCGATCTCGTGGTGCTCGACGGCGCCGACCGCATGCGCCTGCGCCGCGATGGCGGCACGAGCGTCCGGGCCGGTCCCGCCGGTGTTAACGTAGACGGTGTGCACCGCCCACCCGTCCTCGGCCAGGCGGGGGACGCAGAAGCTGGTATCGAGTCCGCCGGAGAAGGCCAGCGCGAGAGCCTTACGCATAATGCATGATTATGCAATCCACGGCGCTTTAATGCAAGCGCCGTGGTGAGATTGGAATGCGCGGCGGTCAGCGGGCTCGGCTGTATTCCAGGGTGGAGGCGCGACGGACGGCCGGGTATGGGGCCGGCTCCTTGAGCGCGCGCCACAAGATGCGGTTGAACTCGTCGTCATCCACCCGGTCCACCGCAGAGAAGTCAAGCCGGGCGGACCGCCGAGCGCCGATGCCGGTCGAGGGGTTGAGCTCGGTGAGCGACTGCTGCGGCGTCAGCGCGGTGTATGCCCCGAGATCCGGGCTCCCCGCCCAGATCTCCCGTAACGGCCGGCCGAAACGGTCGAACTGCGAGAGCGGCCCCAGGCCAAGGATCTCTTCGATCGTGGCCAGCACGTCGGTCGTGTTGACGAAGCGACGAACCACCCCGGTGCGACTATAGGGCGAGATCACGAGGAGCACGGAGCGGTGGGAGTCGACGTGGTCGGGGCCGTCCTGGGCGTCATCCTCGAGGATGAACATCACCGTGCTCGTCCAGAAGGGAGACCGCGTCAGCGCCTCGACGATTCGGCCAAGCGCCAGATCGTTGTCCGCCATGTACGCCTTCGGGGTCGGCCGGCCGGCACGCGCTCCGGCCGTATGGTCGTTCGGCAGATGCATGATTTCCAGGGTAGGCATGCGCCCAGCGGCGACATCGGCCTGGAAGTCCGCAAGCCACACGTCCGCGCGACGCTGGTCCGGAACGCCCAGGTCGAACGAGGGATATAGGGGGCTCGTGTAGGGCCGCAGCGCTTCCCGGGTCGCCCGATACCGGGTGGGGCCGGGGTCTCCTGATTGCGTCGGCGCCGGCTCGCCGTATTCCCCGTAGTTCCGGAGCGCCAGACCCTTCTTGATGGCCTCGTTCCATAGGAAGCCCATCGCGGGATCGTCTACCTCGCCTTCGCCCTCGGGCTCAGGACGCTGCGACCGGTAGACGTCGGGCGTTGTCTTCTCTACGAAATCGGTCACGTACCCGGCGGTCGACCAGGGATGACCCTGCGCGCTTACCTCGGCGTTGACGAAAAACCGATCGAAGATGCCGAATCGCTCTGCCAGCGCGTGATGATTGGGTGAGACCGTACGGGGAAAGAACAAGAGCGAGGTGTCGCCATCAGCCTGAGGAAGGTCGCCAAACACCTGGTCGAACGTGCGATTCTCCTTGATCACGTAGATGACGTGCTGAAACGGCGGATAGTGCGCCCCTTGGGCGGGGGCCTGGTCCCACCCGTTCGCGTGCGCAACACGAGCCGAGAGAGAGTCGAGCAACGTGCCGGCGGCGAGCGCCGGCAACACTGTCACCGTCCCATTGAGCTGGCCAAGGACATAGAGCGAATCGTGCTCCCCCCGCCGCGAGTTCGGCTGGCCGCCCGCTGGATTGGGGCCAGCGCCCTGACCCTTCCCATTCACCACCCAGAGTGAGTCGCCCAGCGGGATCAGCGCGGTGGGATACCACTCGGTCGGAATGCGGCCGGCCAGTCGATCGTTGCCATGCGCCGACCCCACGCCGGCTGCGTCGGCACTCAGGTCGAGCACGGCGACGGCATTGGCGTCGGCCTCCGCCACGAACAGCCGGGTGCCGTCGGCCGATACGGCCAGCGCGTTGGGAGTGCTGCCTTCCAGCGCACCCGACGGTGGAGGGTCGGCAAGATGGGCAATGACCCGGCTCGCGCGGGTATCGACGACCGTTATCCGATCCGTGCTGCCGGACGCTGCGAAAAGCCGGCTGCCGTCGGCGCTCAGGCGGAGGGCAGAAGGATGGCGATCCACCTCGATTGTTTGCTCGAGACGAAGCCCGTCCGGGTTGGGGCTGAGTACGGCGATCGCCGACCCGCCCCATCCGGAGACGTAGACCTTCCCGTCCGCGGCGACGGCCACGTCATACGGGTAGGCCGGCACCTTGATCCGTTGGCGCACGCGCGCAGTCGCGAGGTCCACCACCGCGACGGAGTCGCTCAGGTTCTCGGCGACGAACAAGGAGCGCCCATCCGCCGAGATCCCGAGGCCCGCTGGGTAACGGCGCTCCGCGGTATCGGCCGGGCTCGTGCGAAGAATCAGACTGTCCGAGAGAACCGCTGGATCGGCCCGCTCGGGGCGCCAGCGATACGAGTACACCACGTCCGCCGAGCCACCCGATGCGTAGAGGGTAGAGCCGTCCGCCGTCCAGGCCAGTCCCAGAAACGCTCCCGGTTGTGGCAGCCGCTGAACGACGACCCCCCGTCCACGATCGACAACTTCAAGGCCCTGCTCGCGCCACCCGCTCAGGCTGAGCACGAGATAGCGTTCGTCCGGCGAGAGGCGCGCCGCGAGGGGCATGTTACCGACGGGGAGCGATCGGCCGGCTGGGTCGAGGCGCACGCCGGTCGGGAGGCGATGGCTGGCCGATGGCTCGGACGGAAGGCCCACTTCTGCGGGTTGCGGCCGCTGGCAGGCTTGCACAACGAGCCCGGCAGCGACAACGCTCACGACCCGCCAAAATGCTGTTCGTTGGGACGTCACTCCGCCTCCTCCCGCTACCGCACCATCAAGCCGAAGGCAGCCGCACCAGCCACAAGGATCGGTTCGGGCACTCGCGGCAGCAGCAGCCGCACCCCCAGCGTTCCGGACGCGACCAGCGCGGTAGGCACATCAACCACCGCTGCCCGCCCAAGCACCACCACTGCACCCGCAAGGGCTCCGACTGCTCCAGCCGTCACGCCTTGAACAATGGCCGCAAGCCCCGGCCGTGTACCATGGCGGCGGAAGAAAGGGGCCGGCAAGACGGTCAGGGCGAAACACGGCAGAAACGTCCCCACGGCAGCCACCATGCCGCCAACGAAGCCAGCCACGAGGAAGCCGATGAACGCCGTCGTGATCACGACAGGGCCGGGGGTGATGAGGGCAACGGCAATGGCGTCGCGAATCTGTTGCTCCGTGAGCCACCGGTGATCGAGGACGACGCCTCCGTGAAGAAACGGCACGATCGCCAATCCGCTCCCGAAGACGAATGTTCCAGCAAAGCTGAAGAAGCCGAGGAGCTGTATCAGCAGCGGCAGTGATGCACTCAGTCGCTCTGCCGCGTCTGCGAGTGCGATGGTGAGCAACCCGCCACTAGCCAGATCTGGAGCGACGGCCTTGCTGAGCCAAGCAGGCGGTGCTCGAGTCAACCAGACCAGCACACCGGCCAATAACACCAGCGCGACCATTTCCCGGCCGGTGACGATTGTTGTCGCGGCCAGGACGATGGCGATGGCCCAAAGAAGTGGGTCGGCGCCAACCGTCCGTCGGAGAAGACCATATGCGCTATTGGCAATGAGCCCGATGACGGCTGCTCCGACGCCATAGAATACCGCCTGCACCCAAGCGAGCCCACCGAACGCGGTGTAGGCCCACCCGAGCAGCAGGACCATGACGAGGCTGGGCAAGACGAAGGCGATGCCAACGGCCGCCGCGCCGAGCAAGCCGCCGTGGATGTAGCCGATGTACATCGCCAGCTGGGCGGCAAGAGGGCCCGGGGCCATCTGCGCGAGTGCCAACCCCTCCCGGTACTCAGCGTCGGTAAGCCATCCCCGCGTTTCCACGAGGTCCCGGCGCATCGCCCCCACCAGCGCCACGGGACCGCCGAATCCAAGCGTCCCGAGCTGCAGGAAGTACCGCACGAGGGCGGCACTCGGAGGTTTCATTGTATCAGGAGGCCGCCTTTTTCACGTTCATTCGATCGAGCGCGCTGCGCAGAGCGCGAGCGAGTCCGACCGCATCCGCATCGGCCCAATAGTGCACGAAGAAGAGCCGGGGCTCCTCGGTCAGCATGTGGCTGTGGACGGCGGTGATCTCGATTCCCCCAGTTCTCAGAGCTTGAATCACGGGGGCGACTTCGCTCGCCGTCAAGACAAAGTCCCCCGTGACGGCCGCCTTGCCGGCACCGGTGGGCTGAAAATTGATGGCAGTCGCGACGCCCATTGCTGGCGGCACTTCCATGTCTCCGGCATGCACGGCCTCGCCGCGCGGGACGCTGACCTGAAAGACGCCGCTGTTCACGCTACCGCTGTAGCCAAGCGCTGCCCTGATCTGGGCCGTGTCGAGCGACGGCGTTTCATTCGACTGACCGGTGCTTGGGCTCGGAGGCGGTGTTCCTGTAAGCTGAAGCGCCGAATGTACTGCCTCCGCGATTACGGAGGCTCGGCCGCGGGCCTGAATGTGGAGATACATGATGTGAGGCGACTCGTTGAGCAGATGATTGTGCAGCGCGGTCGGCTGAACCCCGAGCTGCTGGAGCTTCGTTAGCACCGGGCCGACTTCACTCTGCTGCAGCACGAGATCGCCCATTGCCATGGTGTCCCTCGCTCCGCCCTCGAAGGCGACCCAGGAGCCAAGCGCGAACGCCGGCCTCAAGACGACTTCACCGCATACCACCCGGAGGTCGCCTCGGGGAAAGCTGTACCTGCGAACAGCGCCGGGCTGGTCTTTCCCTTCACGACCCATGGCTCTGTCGATCGCTCCCCAGCTTGAAAGCGTCGCGGATTTGGCCAGCGAGTCTGGCACTTGGCCACTTGCTGCCGTCGCTAGAGTGAACGACCAGGCCAAGAGCGCCCCACCGCTGAACACGCGGGCTTGGCGAATCCGGTATTTGAACATGGTTCCTCCCAGCCGGTGGCCTCACGCCGCAGCGCTCTCGTCCACCGTCAGCGCAAAGATGCAAGTGCCGATCAACCCGACCAAGCCAGCCGCCACAAAGGGCAAGGCTGGTGTGATTTTCCACAGAATCCCGCCAAACACCGCTGCAGGTGTTATCGCAAGACTTCGCACGAAGTAGTACAACCCAATTCCACGGGCACGGGACGCCGAAGGAACAAGATCTACAATGAGCGCCTTGCGGGCCGGCTCGCCAATCTCTCGTAGCCCCCCAATGACATACGCGGCCAGCAAGCCGGCAAAGCCGCGCGCCGCCATCACCGAGACCGGAAACAGCGAAAAAGCAACGAATGTGGCGATTACAAACGGCTTCCGGCCGAAGCGGTCAGCCAGGCGGGCGGCGGGCAAGTAGCAGGCAATTGCGGTGATCATTTGAACCGCGATGAGAAGCCCGAACTGTGGCGGGCTGATGCCGATCACGTTCAGGGCGTAGATCACCAGAAAGACGTCGACCATTCCCTCGCACGTGCGAATGAAAATATCGGAGAGTAGAAGCCGCCGGAGCGACTCGGGGAGCAAGCCCCAGATCTGGTGAATTCGAAGAGGTGCGTGCGCCGGCGGGCGGTTGAGGCGCAGCTGGAGGACCACCAGAAGCGCGAACGAGGCCAGCAGAATCGCAACCACCAGACCGGTCCGAACTCCCGTGCGCACACCGAACCGGGCGATGAGAATGCCACCGATCGTAGGTGCGACGGCGATCGGCACCCGTCGCAGAATGGACTGAACCGAGAAGCCAAACGCTCTCCGGTGACTGGGCAACGCGTCACCGACGACGGCGAAGAGCGTCGGGCTGGCCATGCTCGACCATGCCATGACAAAGGCCATCCCCACCAGAACGATCGGCCAGACCGGGGCGACGGCAACGATCGCATACCCGATGGCAGCCAGGCCGACGAACAGGGCCAACGCACCGCGGCGGCCCAAGCGGTCACCGACGACGCCGCCGGGGTACTGGTATACGGCATCCAGGAAATCTTCGGTACTTCCATAGGCGCCGATAGCAAGAACGGGCGCGCCCAGCGCCTCGAGATATTTAGGTAGGAAGCGAATCCACAGATTCTCACCCAGTGCGAGGAGGAACATGGCGCCCGCGGCGGCACCGGTATTTCGCTCGACCCCCCATTTCATTGCGCTGGGCGCCGAAGCCAGGCGTACAAGCCATCGTAAATACGATCAGTGTACGCCAGTAGCTCGGCATCATCCTGGATTACCAGGCCGAGCCCGCGGATGATTGCATCTAGGCCGGGCGCTTCGGGTGGCTGGAACTTTCGATCAAGCAAGTCGGCGTCGTGCACCATCGCGGCAATCCGATCGAGCGCGGCATCCGACAGCCCGTATTTGTGGATGACGCTTTCAAACGAGCAGCGACCCTCTTGATGCCCCAGCTCGACCCCGGACATATCGAACGGTGTGCCGCTAAGGCGAAGCGCTTCTGCCGGCTCGGAGGCGAAGGCGAAAGCGGCGTCGGGGTCGACGAAACGGCGGATCAGCCACGCGCAGGCAGTCCGGTCGATCTTGGGACGGGGCCTGGTGATCCAGAGCATCGAACACCTCCTTGCCAGGCGAGCCGCAGGCGGCTTGCGCCGTGGATATTGCTATGATACAGTTGTATCACTCATACAGCAATAGCGTATCACCGCAACTGCCCGAGACCCGAGAGCGAGCACCCTGAGCCGGCTGATGCACCCACTGGACTGGCTCCGCCAAACCCTCCGGCGGCGGCCTGCGCCGCTCGCCCTTACGCCCGATCTCCGATCGAGTGGGGGTCGGCTGCCCGGCTATGTAGCGCTTGGGTGCTGGCGACGAGGCGGTGTCTCCCTCGATGCCAGGCTCGAGATCCTGATAGGGCAGCTGTCAGCCGAGCTCAGCGCATGCCGCTGGTGCATCGAGCAGGGGCGCCACCGATGGCGGAAGGCGCTGCTGTCGGACGCGCTACTGCGGCAGCTGCGCAGCTACCGGACGTGTGCCCTTTTCTCCGAGAGTGAATGTGCGGGGCTGGCCCTGGCGGAGGCCGTCGCCCGCTACACCGAGGGAGCACCCAGCCCGGCCGACCATGCCCTGGCCCAAGCCCGACTGTATTTCACCGAGGCCGAGCTGACTCGGATCGCCCAGGTTGCCGCCGGCGAGCACTTCTTCGATCCTGCGACCGGAGCAGTGGGGATGGATGTAAGCAAGCTGGCCGACCCGCGCGCGATGCCATGGGACGCCATCGGTGCCGGAATTGGCGTGCGAGGGTGGCAG
>DATJGL010000157.1:0-5274 GCA_035495075.1 Gemmatimonadales bacterium | reverse complement strand
TGAGTGGACAGACTGAGCCAGAGCGACCGGGCTCGGAGACGCGCTGCTTCCGGATCGGGCAACCGCAGGCGTACCGGCCTTGCGGTCGCCGGCAGCGCCCCGGGCCGGTCCCGATCCGACTCCGGGACGAAAGCTTGCGGGAATTTACCGGGATGGCAGGGCGGCAGGGTAGCGGTCTGAGCAGTGTGTCGCCACTCGGATCAGTTGTGACCGGACTGTTGCATCCTCGAGCTCGGGCCAACGATCGACTTCATGAGGGGGTTCAGCAATCGATTCTGCAGTGCGGTGTAAAAGTCGGAGTCCGGTGCCAGCTGCTTGCCCATGCGCACCATGACGAGATCGAGGCTCGGCACGACCAATACAATCTCGTGGCCCGCTCCAATTCCGGCGAAAGCATCGCGAGGAACCTCAGGCCAGCTGCCGCGCGTGTTGAGCACCCACCCACTCGCGGCGCCCGGTGGCGCCCGCCGCTGGCCCGCGCTATCCGGCGGAAGGATGGCCGTCGGAGGCTGGACACTTCGAGCAACCAGGGTGGAGTCGAGGAGCCAGCGATCGCCCCAGCGGCCCCGATCGAGCATCAGCTGGCCGACGCGAGCAACTGCGCGGGCCGTGTAGTACGCGCCACTGCCGATGGCGTAGAGCGTCATTCCGTCGACCTGGTACGCCTGATCATAGCTGAGCCGCCAGTCACTATCCGGAATGCCCAACGGGAGCATGATTCGCTCCCGCAGAAACGTCTGGACATCATGCTGCGGGGCGTCCTTGAGGTCGGCCGCGAGTGCGTAGGCAAGGGCGTAGTAACCGACTCCACTGTAGGAAACACGGGTCCCGGGCGTAAACAGGATCGGCGCGGTGTGGAGCGCCATGGTGAACCGCTGATCGGGGTGGTCCCGGTACGTCAGCTTCCACCCGCTCCCAGGGTTGAAGAAATCCACGTCGTCCATGCCCGACTCGTGAGACGCAAGATCACGAATCCGGATTTTCGAACGGATCGAATCGCCTCGCCATGCGGGGATGTACTTCCACGCCGGATCGTCGAGCGTAATACGCCCGTCGCTCGCCGCCGCGAGCAACGCCACGCTTCCGGTCACCGCCTTAGCCATCGCCGTCGTGAGCTGTCGAGCGTTCGGGCCCGACCAACCCGGGTACCACTCGTATACCACGCGATTCCCGCGGACCACCAGGAACGCCTCCGTGCCTTGGCGCGCAAGCTCGCGGCGAAGGCTGTCGAGGGCCGCCTTGCTCAACCCCTCCGACGCAGGGTCGGTGGCCGCCCACGCAACATGAGCGCTCTCCTTGCGGCGCAGACGCCGCTTTGCCTCGTTCAGGAGTGTTTTGAGCGATACCTCTGCGCCGGTAGGGTGGCGAAAACCAGCCACCAGGGCAGCCATGATGAGCAGAGCTCCGGCGCCGAGCATAACCATGCCCCGCCTGGCGGAGCGCGTCTCCCCCCGCCCGGTTTGCGCTTGCATCGTGACTGTACCCGTGGTCTAAAGACGTTGCGCAGGGCGGCAACGTCCGTGCCACATCGGGGTCGGGCTTATCGGCATGGGGCTAGAGCTCTGGGGCGGAGTGACAAGCGTGAAAGACCATCACGACCCGATTGCAGGCGGGTCGCGATGACCAATTTGTAGGTCGACCTCAGGACACCGGGCTGGGCAGGTGCTCGGACCTGATCGTCCCCCGCAACCGTCTCGCTTCAGCGTCGATCGGCGCCGGATTCCGCGCTATGAACGGACCTATGGCCAGATAATCGAGGTGACCGAGCTGGAACGCCCGAATAGCGTCCTGGGGCGAGCACACGATCGGCTCCTCGTGCATGTTGAAGCTGGTGTTGATCAGCGCAGGCAATCCGGTGAGCTGCTCATACTCCTTGAGAATGCGGTAGAACGACGGATTGTCCTCAGCACGAACCAACTGGGGCCGTGCTGTCCCGTCCAGATGAACGACGCCGGGGCATTGCTCCTTCATCCACGACGTGCAGTCGAAGGTGATCGTCATGAAACGGGCGGTCCGCTCGGCGCCATCTACTCGCTCGAAACAGCGATCGGCCGCTTCGGCAAGCACGGCCGGCGCAAACGGCATAAACTCGGTTCGAACCAATGCCACATTGAGCCAGTCGTTGACCGTCGGGTCCGTCGCCTGGTAGAGGATGGTGCGGTTCCCCAGGGCTCTCGGGCCGTACTCCAAACGGCCGTCGAAGCGTGCGACGACAGCACCCTGCGCCAGGAGTCGGGCGACCTCGGCCTCCAGATCGCGGGACTCGTGAAACTCGACCTGGCTCCCGCTCAACGCTGCCGCGATTTCCGTGGGGGTGTAGGCCGGGCCCAGATAGACCGTATCCAGGCACCGTGTATTGGGCGTCGGCCGCGGCTCGCGGTCGTAATAGGCGGCGAGCGCCGCGCCTACGCCCATTCCACAATCAGACATGCCCGGGTGAACGAAGCAGCGATCGACCTCCGGCATGTCGTGCACCCGCTGGTTGATCCTCACGTTGGCGAAGAGGCCACCGGCGAGAGCGACATCCGGATGGCCGGTGCGCTCGATCCAGTGCTTGGCGAACGCGGCCGTCAACCGCTCAGAATGCGCCTGAACGCTCGCCGCCAGATCCGCCTTCGACCACCCTCGGGGAAGCCGCCGGCTCAGCTCGCCAAGCGCCGACTGAAAGAAGACGTTCCCCACGTTGACGAAGTGCCCATCACGGTACGTGAGCAGCTCGTCCATCACGCCGGCGTAGCGCGGCTCCCCATGGGCCGCGAGGCCGGTGATCTTCCCCTCGTGGCGGCCCGCCTTGAAGCCGCAGAGCTGGGTGATGTAGGAGTAGAACGCACCAAGCGAGTGGTAGCTCCCGACCTTTGCGAGTTCGGTGAACCTGCCTTGCGTGACGCCAAACGCCTTGGCCGAGACGCCGTCGCCACCCCCGTCGATCGTGAGCACGGTGGCATCCGGCCCAAAGTCGCTGGAATAGTAGGCCGCCGTTGCGTGGCAATAATGGTGGTCGATGAACTGTACCGGCGCGCGAATGCCGAACTCATCCCGCAGGATGCGCCGCAATGCCCGCCGCCGGTAGGCGTACGATGGCTGGCGAATCAGGTAGTAGAGCGTCTCGAGCCCGGGAACGCTGTCGTGGAGGCGCGCCATCTGGGAGGCGACGGCGAATAGCGTCTCCTTGACCAGGCTGCGCTTCAGGCCAAACCAGCCCTGTCGGAAGTCGGTGTACTGGGGGACCAAATGCTGGTTGCGCGTACCCACGGCGACCAGATCCACCTGCTCGGGGCGGGTTCCCGTCAGAGCGAGAACGGCTTCGATGGACCGCCGTGGTACCCCGAAAACCATCTTCTCGCGAACCAACCGTTCGTCATTGATGGCGGCCAGAATCCGCCCGTCCTCCAGCAGGGCGCTGCCGCAATCAACGTGGTCGCCGAGTCCCAATACACGCATGGCAATTCCTTTCAGTCGTTTCCGGTCGATCCTCGTCGTCGCAGCCGCCAGTTGCAACCCGGACCCACAACTCCCCGTGGACGGCCTGGGCGCAGCGCAGGCGCCTACGTCTGGCTTGCGGCAGGTAACTCGAAGGAACCTCAAGCCAGCCGGGCGCAGAGAGCGTCTGGGGCGGCGATGCGTGGCCGTCTCGCCATCAAGACTCGGGCCATTAGCGGTTTAGCGTCGGTCGGTGCAACAACCTGGCGCCCGGGAGCGGTAGAGGCTGTCGCGGACCTCGTGTACGACTACAGGTCTACAGGCTGTGGCGCCAGAGCCACAGGCCTTGCCCGCTGCGCCAGTGCACCCCAGCGGTGCCGCACGGTCTGGAGGCTAATCCGTGCCCGCGTCCGAGGCTAGCCTGCCATGCGGCTGGCCGCTAAACCGCCTGGCTCAGGCCTCCCCTAAGGAGCTCCGGGAAGGCCGAGCGAGCGGGAAGGATGAGGTGGTGCTGGATTCTGTCGTGTCGAAGCTGGGGGCCCTGCGCGACGGTCGTCTGGCTGGGCTACCGGGTTTTCTGATGCTCAGCAGCCGGAAGGGGTACCAGAACTGCGCCGCCAGATTCCGGAGGATTGCCTGTTTGGCGCCGCGCTGCTCGAGCGGAAAGCGGGTGTCGGCGATACCGGTCTCGGGGTACTCGGCGTAGTTGCTGTACAGGGTGCCGAACATCCGGTCCCAGATGGTGAAGATGACACCGAAGTTCTTGTCCTGGTGACGCTGCTCGATCGAGTGATGGATCCGGTGTGATTGCGGCGTCACCAAAACGTGCTTGAGAATGCCGTAATTGGTCCGCAGGTTGGCGTGATACACCCGCGTGTACCAGTTCAACCCCACTGCCACATACAGGTCGGTCGGCGGCCCAATCCCCAGCATTGCAAGCGGGATAAACGTCAAGGTGAGGGCTATGATCCGCTCAGCGACATGAACCCGGAGATCGGTGAACAGGTTCATCTCGCGTTGTGAGTGATGGATCGTGTGGAAATGCCAGAAGACGCTCACCTTGTGGCGAATGAAATGACGACCCCAGGCCAGAAAATCGATCACCAGGAATGAGGCAACCACGGTCGCCGCAGTGGGCCATGTCCGCAGGAAGTTGAGCGTGAGCCCCGGCAGGTAGCGGTCGTAGAGTGATTTGAGCAGCGCCGCATAGACGGGGATCAGGGCGAGGCGCATGACGCCGTCCAATCCGAACCACAGGAAGTCTTGCGCGAAGCCCACCGAGAGGAATCGCTGGTCTGGCTTGGCGGGAATCACGCGTTCCAGCGCGAACACCGTCGCCAGCACCACGTAGAAGACCGGATTCAAGAGAAACGAGCGGGCGGCCCCGTCCACATATCCCGCAAGGTTGCCCGGCAAGCCGGGCAGCGTGGTGCCGCACCAGGCCGCGAATGCATCCAGGCTGCCCGCGAGCAGGCCGGTCGTGCGCAACGCCCAGATACTCGCCACGGCAATCAGGAAGCCGGTAACGGCGATCCAAGGCGCCCACACTTGCCGAGCGGCCGGTGACAGCCAAGGTGCCGGAAGCGAGTTGTCGCACGCTGAAGCCGAAGAGCGGGGCGTGGCCTCCGCTTGGGACGACGGCTCGATCACTTGTGCTCCATTGCCGTAAGCAGTGCGTGCTCGTATGCGGCAACCGCTGGGTTCAGGCCAAACTTCTCTTCCGCGAGCCGACGCCCTGCGGCGCCCATTCGGGCCCGCGTCGGTTCATCCAGCAGGAGGAGCTCGTGAAGCCGCTTCCCGAGAGACGAGGGGTTCCCGGCTTCGAACTTGAATCCCTGCTGGCCTTCTACCATG
>DATJGL010000156.1:0-2714 GCA_035495075.1 Gemmatimonadales bacterium | reverse complement strand
CGTAATCCATGAGCTGGGGCACGCGTACACCTGCAAATATTTCGGTGGTGAGATCCACGAAATGGGGTTCATGCTGATCTATTTCGAGCCGGCATTCTACTGCAACGTGAACGACGCGTGGAGCTTTCCCGAGCTGAGGGCTCGCCTCTGGGTCACTGCAGCCGGGTCCTGGATTCAATTCGTGATAGCCAGCCTTGCCGCGCTGGTGTGGTGGGTGGCCGTGCCGGGCACGCTGGTATCAGAAATTGCCCTCGCAGCCATGATAATCGGTGGCGCGACCACCATCCTGACGAACATGAATCCGCTGATCCCGCTCGACGGCTATTTCGCGCTGAGTGACTGGCTCGAAATCCCCAACCTGCGCCAGCGCGCATTCGGGTATTTCACCTGGGCCGTGAAAAGACATCTGTTGCGGCTCGACGTCGAGGAGCCCCCAGCGACGGACCGGGAGCGGCGGGTGTTTATCATCTATGCCGCTCTCGCGACCTGCTACATCGCCGGAATTTTTGTCTTCGCTGCGGCGCTTATGCTGGGCTGGGCGCGGCAAGCCTTCGGCGTTGTGGGCTTCCTCGTGGTCGGGTTCCTGATTTTCCGTGCCGCGTGGTCACCGGTCGTCGAGTGGGGGCGGAATGCGGCTCTCTCCATTCGGGCCCACCGCGCGCAATGGCGGCAGAGCCCCTGGCGAATCCGCCTCCTGGCCGGCGGGGCGGCGGTGCTCCTCGTCCTCCTACTCCTCCCGCGCTGGATCACCGTCGCAGGCGGATTCACGGCGGTTCCGGTCCGTTCACTACCTTTGATTGCTCCGGATAGCGGGATCGTAAAGCAGGTCTATGCCCGCGAGGCCGCGCGGGTTCGGGCCGGGACTCCGCTCGTCCGAATCCAGAATCTCGCTCTGGAGCAGGAGCGGGTCGCACGCGCGCGTGCACGCGACTCCGTGGCCGCCGAGGAAACGCGGGCCCGGGCTCAGGGCCGCGAGGACGAGGCCGAGCGCCTGGCCGTCGAGCGCGCGGCTCTGACCGCGCGCTTGGACGAGTATGATGCGCGCATCAGCGTGCTGGTGCTGCGTGCGCGAACAACCGGCGAGGTGCTGACAGCCCGACCGGAACAACTGCTCGGTCGGCGGGTGGATAGCGGAGACACACTGGTGATTGTGGGCGACGCCGACTCTCTCGATGTCCGGATTGCCCTGACCGGCGCCGGTGCGACCCGGGTCGAGCCAGGGTCAACCGTAAGCTTGGTTCCCTATTCAGCGGTCGGGCATCCGGTTCTGGGAGTGGTCCGTAGCGTTTCGCCGATTGCCGAGTCCAGCCACGACATGCCCGGAGTCGAAGCACGCGTGCGCGTCGCCGCCGGTGGGGCCTGGCGGGTAGGAGTCACCGGTGAGGCCCGTGTCCGCCTCCGGCGCTCCAACCTCCTGGGCGAGATCTGGTGGGGCGTCCGCCAACGCGTGCGACCGGATATCCTGCTCTGATGGCCCGCGACCTCCTTGCCACGGTCCAGACGGCGTTGGGCCGGCGTTATACGGTCGAGGCGGAAATCGGCCGGGGTGGCGGCGCGCGGGTGTTCCGAGCGCGCGACACTAGCGGCACCCTTGTCGCCCTCAAGGTGCTCCATCCCGAGCTCCTCGTCAGCGTCGCGGCCGACCGGTTTCTGCGCGAGATCGAGTTCGCCCGGAAGCTGGAGCATCCTCACATAGCGCGGTTGCTCGATACCGGCGAAGAGGGCTGGCTGGTGTACTACACCATGGCCTTCGCCGAGGGCCCCTCGCTGCGACAGCAGCTGGAGGCGTCGGGACCACTCGACCTCGGCCAAACCCAACGTCTCGCCACCGAAATCCTGGGTGCGCTGGCATACGCCCACGGGAAGGGCGTAATCCACCGGGACGTCAAGCCGGAGAACGTGGTGCTGACCGCCGCCGGCGCCATCCTGCTCGATTTCGGGATCGCGCGGGCAGTCGAGGTGTCCGGCGGCGACCGGCTGACCCGCTCGGGCACCACCCTTGGCACGGCGACGTACATGAGCCCCGAGCAGATTCGGGGCGCCCGCGACATGGATCAGCGGACCGACCTCTACGCGACGGCGTGCCTCATTTACGAAGCATGTGTGGGCAAGCCGCCCTTTCATCACGCCAACCCGATGTTCGTCATGCAGCAGCACCTCACCCAAACGGCTCCCGATCTCAGGGACGCCATCCCCACCGCGCCCGCCAGTATGGCCGAGGCTATCGCTCGAGCCCTGGCCAAGGCCCCTGCTGAGCGGTGGGCGTCGGCCGACGCGATGCTGGCCGGCCTGCGGGGCGTCGCCGTCGCTGGCTAGCCGGGGCCACCGGGTCTCCAGGCCGCCCTTCCTGCCGTAGCGGGGCCAGCGTCGGTATAATCGAACTACGCCCGTGATTTGAGGCCGTCGTTGAGCGACGCGTTGGTAAGCGACACCCTGGAGCGGCTCCGCCTCATCCTGGCGGAGCGTTATGCCGTCGAGCGCGAGCTCGGGCACGGCGGCATGGCGACCGTCTACCTGGCTCAGGACCTCCGGCACGACCGCCAGGTCGCCATCAAGGTCCTGCGCCCCGAGCTGTCCGCGTCGCTTGGCTCCGACCGTTTCAATCGCGAGATCAAAGTCGCCGCCGGCCTGCAACACCCTCACATCCTCGGACTCTACGACTCCGGCGCGGCCGACGGTCTGCTCTACTACGTCATGCCGTTCGTCGAGGGGGA
>DATJGL010000155.1:0-2602 GCA_035495075.1 Gemmatimonadales bacterium | reverse complement strand
TGGCCAGCATCGCCGAGATTCTTCGCAATACCGCGTAGCCCATCGGAGCCTCTTGCATCCAGTGTAGTCGTGCTCTGGCGGCAGCACCCCGTCATCGTAGGTTTGCGAAACACGCGAGGATCTGACCCATGCCCGTCAGCTACGAAATCGACACCACCAGGGGGTTGATTCATACTCGATGCGTGGGCCCGGTCACGCTCGAGGAGGTGCTGGGACACTTCGCCGATCTGATTCGGGACCCGGAATGCCCCGATCGGCTCGACGTTCTGCTCGACCTGAGCGAGATCACAAGCCTTCCCACGAGCGATGAGCTTCGCGCGGTGTCGTCCGAGATCGGCCGGATCCGTCCTCACGTAATCTTCGGTCGCTGTGCCATCGTGACGGCGACCGATGCGTGGTTCGGGACCGCCCGGATGTTCGAGGTGTTCGCGTCGAATTACTTCCACGCGACGGATGTCTTTCGGACGGTGGACGAGGCGGCGCTCTGGCTCGGGTCCCCGAATGTCGCATGAGCTAGCCGCGGAGCCGCGCCAGCTCAGCAGGGCCATCAGCGCTAGCGAATTCTTCGCGCTCGGGTTCGGCACCATCATCGGCGTCGGCTGGGTGATCGTGCTGGGGGACTGGCTCCGCCAGGCAGGACCGTTGGGCGCGATGCTGGCCTTCCTGGCAGGCGGCCTGGTGATGGCGGTCGTCGGTCTCTGCTACGCCGAGCTGGCCACCCTCCTCCCCGTTTCCGGCGGTGAGCTGGCCTACGCGTACGAGGCCTACGGGGTCAAAGCCTGCTTTGCCACCGGCTGGGCACTTGCGCTCGTCTATACCGCCTTCACCGCATTCGAGGCTGTTTCCCTCGCGTGGGTGCTCGGGGCCCTCCTCCCCGGCATCCAGGGACCGACCCTCTATGTCAGCCGCGGCGAGCCGGTGGGGTTGGGCAGCTTGCTGTTGGGGCTCGGGGGGATGGCACTGTTCACCCATCTCAACTTTCGAGGCGCCAAGTCGGCCGCCCGCACCCAGAAGATCCTCACCTACACCAAGATCGCTGTCTCGGTCCTCTTCATCGTCGCCGGCATCGTAGGGGGCGCTGCCGTCAACCTCGAGCCGCTGTTTGCGGAGCGGAATGGTTGGCGAGGTGTCCTGGCCGTGTTCCTCACTACACCGGTCTGGTTCGGCGGATTCAACGTCATCCCGCAGGCAATGGAGGAGAGAGCGCCGGGTACCTCGCTCCGGACCGTGGGCCACCTGATCATTGTCTCGCTCGGCCTCGCCGCCGCGTTTTACTGCCTGATCATTCTCGCATCGTCGATGACGACGCCATGGCAGAGTCTCCTGACCATGGATCTCCCGGCAGCGGGCGCCTTTGAACGAGGGCTTCGCTCCGCGCTGCTCGCCAAAGTGGTATTGCTGGCGGCCCTCCTGGGTCTCATCGCCACCTGGAACGCGGTCTTCTTCGCGGCTGCACGAGTGCTCTTCGCGCTGGGGCGGGCACGGATCATTCACCCGTCCTTCGGAGCGATACACCCGGTTTACGGCTCGCCCGCGAACGCGGTGCTCTTCGTGGGCGCCGTCGGCGCCTGTGCGGTCTTCATCGGGAGAAGCGCGATCATCCCGATCGTGAACGTGGGCTCGACCTGCCTTGCCGGCGCGTTTCTCCTCACCTGCCTTGCGATGATCCGCATGCGGCGTCGGAAGCCTGACCACTCCCGGCCTTATGCCGTGCCGGGTGGCACCTGGACCGCAGGCGTCGCGGTGTTCTTCTGCCTGGGAATCCTCGCACTCTCCCTGTACCAGCCTTACGCAGACACCAAGGGGAGCGTGCCGCTCGAGTGGATCTTCCTCGGCTTGTGGATCGTCATAGGCATGCTGTTCTGGCGCTTTGCCCATCGCGGGCGTGAGGCGGTGACCACGCAGGAGCGCCGTCGGCTGATTCTGGGCGACGCCACGGGAGTGCCATGAGCAGCGCCACACGGGCCGCGGTGCCGGGCATATCCACGGTCGCCGTTATCGGCAGTGGGGTTATTGGGCGGAGCTGGGCGCAGGTGTTCGCTCGCGCCGGCTGCAACACCCGCGTTCACGACTCGGATAGCGCCCAGATGGACCGAGCGCTCGAAGCGCTCGCCCGAGGGCTCGAGCGCGATGTCGTAGACGGCTTCGAGACCGCGTCGTCTGCCATGGCGTGTCTCGAGCGCGTGTCGCCTCACGCCGACCTGAGGGAAGCCCTGTCGGGAGCCGGCTACGTGCAGGAGAGCGGTCCCGAAGATCTCACCATCAAACGAGCCATCTTCGGCGAGCTGGATCGCCTGGCGGACTCGTCCACGATTCTGGCGAGCAGCACGTCGGCCATGGACATGACCGAGATCGCGTCAGGATTGCGAGGCTCCGCCCGCTGCATCGTCGCTCACCCGGTCAATCCGCCGCACGTCGTGCCCGTGGTCGAAGTTCTCCCCGGAAAGGGAACCGATCCGGCAGTCGTGTCGCGCACGATGGAGTTCCTCAGATTGGTCGGACAGACCCCGGTGCTGATGAACTTCTACGTTCCGGGGTTCCTGCTCAACCGGATGCAGGCGGCGCTCCTCCGGGAAGCGCTTCAACTGGTGGAAAGAGGCGT
>DATJGL010000154.1:0-29552 GCA_035495075.1 Gemmatimonadales bacterium | reverse complement strand
GACCAGATAGAATTTGTCCGCCCCTCCGTGGGTGTGGGCTGCTTGACACTGGCCGGGCTCGAAGCAGTTGAGTCCGAGAAACAGTCGATCACCACGGACGAGGTCGGTCTTGGCGAACTTGTCGGGTCGAAAGGTCGCCGAAGCGGCGGGAGACGAGAAGTAGGTCATCGTGGCTATTCGCTGGCTCAGGTAGATGCCTGCTAGCTAATCGGCTAGGTTCGTCCGGCCAAGCTGATAGCTGATAGCTGATAGCTGATAGCTGATAGAGAATTCATGTCCTTTCGCATCGAACGCGACCCTCTCGGCGAAAAGCCGGTTCCTGCCGACGCGCTGTACGGTATTCAGACCGTGCGTGCCGTCGAGAACTTTCCGATCGCGGGGCTTCGTCCCCTCCCGGTGAATGTGGACGCGGTCATCTGGATCAAGCGATCGGCGGCGCTGACCCACAAGGAGACCGGCCGGCTCGACACGCGGCTGGCAGACGCGATCATCCGCGCGGCCGACGAGGTTCTCGCCGGGCAGCACCGAGATCAGTTCGTGGTTGACGTCTACCAGGCAGGAGCCGGCACCAGCCACAACATGAACTGCAACGAGGTCCTGGCGAACCGCGCCAACGAGCTGCTCGGCAGCCCCCGGGGCACCTACGAGCCGATTCATCCAAACGATCACGTCAACATGGCGCAGAGCACCAACGACGTGATTCCGACGGCGATGCGGCTGGGCATCCTGGCGTCGCTGCCGGCGCTGCTCGGGTCACTCGACAGCCTCTCAACAGCCCTGCTGGCCAAGGGAGACGAGTTCGACCACATCGTGAAGGCCGGTCGCACCCACCTGCAGGACGCCACCCCTATCCGCCTGGGCCAGGAGTTTCGCGCCTATGGACGTACAGTCGCCCGTCACCGGGTGAAACTGGAACAGGCCGCGGAGTGGCTCCGGGAGCTCAACATCGGCGGCACTGCGGTGGGGACCGGCATCAACGCAGAGCCGGAATACCCCGGGCTCATGGTCAAGCATCTCCGTGAGATTTCCGGGCTCCATCTGGAGGTTGGCAAGGATCGGGTGCAGCTCACGCAAAGCATGGGCGACGTGGCGACCTTCAGCGGCGCCATACGTGCGTACGTGCTCGATTTGCAGAAGATCGCCAACGACATCCGCCTGCTCGCGTCTGGGCCCCGTACCGGCTTGGCGGAAATCATCCTTCCGGCGGTGCAGCCCGGATCGAGTATCATGCCGGGCAAGGTGAATCCGTCGATCGCCGAGATGGTGAACCAGGTGTGCTATCAGGTTCTCGGACTTGACCTCACTGTTGCCCTTGCGGTGGAAGCCGGCCAGCTCGAGCTCAACGTCATGATGCCGGTCATGGGACACAACGCCGTGTTCGGGATGATGATCCTGGGCAACGCGACGCGCGTGTTCGCCGAGAAGTGCGTGGTGGGCATCGAGGCTGACGAGGCCCAATGCGCCTACTGGCTCGAGCGGAGTCCCGCCCTGGTAACAGCGCTCGCGCCAAAGATTGGCTACGCCGAGGCCGCCAAGCTGGCGAAAGAAGCTGTGGCCAGCGGTCTCACGGTCAGGGAGCTGGTCCTGCGCGAAGGGATTCTCGAGGGCGCCAAGCTCGACGAAGTGCTGCACCTCCACTCCATGACCGAAATCGGGGTGCCGGGAGGGAAGGGGATACCGGCCGGCGGTTGACCTTGCGATATTGAGAGACATGCGGGTCACTACCTGGACTGAATACAGCCTGATCATCTCGCTTCACCTGGCGCGACGCGGACGCACCGCGGCGGAGCCGGTGGCTGCCCGCGAGCTGGCCGATGCCGAGCGGCTGCCAGCCGATTACGTCGAGCAGATTCTGCTTCGCCTCCGCCGGGCCGGCCTGGTCGAAAGCGTTCGCGGCGCGAAGGGCGGCTACTATCTCGCCCGCGACCCCTCTGCCATCTCGGTCCGGGACGTCATGACGGCGTCGGAGCATCAGACGTTCGAGGTGAACTGCGAGACTCACCCAGTTGATCCGGAGCGCTGTCATCCCACCACCGGCTGCAGTATTCGGCCTGTGTGGCTCGCGCTCCAGCAGCGGGTGGACGAGCTGCTCGCCAGCATCTCCCTCGCCGATCTCATGAAGCAGGAGGTGCAGGTGCAGGAGCTGGTGACGCTCACGAGCAGCGGATGAGCGCGGGTGGGGCGGCAGTGAACCGGGGCTCCGACCAGGGTCGGGGCCCCGCATTGTTTTCCTGCGCTGGGACCACACCCCTCTATCTTCCTCCCTATGAGCGCCTCGCTCTCACCCACGGAGCTGCTCCGCTATGCACGCCATCTGACCCTGCCGGGCGTGGGGCGGGAAGGACAGTTACGACTTCGGTCCGCTCGGGTCCTTGTCGTCGGCGCTGGCGGGCTGGGCTCTCCGGCGGCGCTATACCTCGCGGCCGCGGGAATCGGCACCCTCGGGCTGGTGGATTTCGACCGGGTGGACGTGAGCAATCTGCAGCGGCAGATCCTCCACGGCACCCGTGCCGTTGGTCGGCCCAAAGTGGAATCCGCGGTGGAGCGGCTGGCGGACTTGAATCCCGACGTTCACGTGCTTCCGATCGAGCAGCGGCTCGCCGCAGTCAATGCACGGGACATCATCGCCCAATTCGATCTCGTAGTAGATGGTACCGACAACTTTCCCACGCGCTACCTGGTGAACGACGTCTGCGTCTGGCTGGGAAAGCCGTTGGTTTACGGGAGCATCTTCCGATTCGAAGGCCAGGCATCGGTCTTCGACGCTTCGCGGGGCCCTTGCTATCGCTGCCTCTACGCGGAGCCGCCGCCACCGCACCTGGTGCCGAGCTGCGCCGAGGGCGGCGTGCTCGGCGTGCTGCCGGGCGTGATCGGCAGCCTTCAGGCGCTCGAGGCGATCAAGCTCGTCCTCGGTATGGGCGAGTCGCTGGTCGGGCGACTCGTTGTCTTCGATGCGCTGCGTCTCAGCTTCCGACAGCTCGCTCTCCGGAAGGACCCGGATTGCCCGGTGTGCGGCCTACGCCCGACCATCACCGAGCCCATCGACTACGAGGCGTTCTGCGGGATCGGCGGGCAGGACGCAGGGGGCAACGATGAGATCTCCGCGGCTGAGCTTGCGCAGCTGCTCGAGCGCGGTAGCGGATCGGTTCAGGTTCTGGATGTGCGGGAGCCTTGGGAATCGGAGATCGCCCGGATTCCTCAGGCCTCACTTCTCCCGCTGGGTGAGCTTGCAAACCGGCTCGGCGAGGTCGATCCCCGCGCCGAAGTTGTCATTTACTGTCATCATGGTGCGCGATCGGCGCAGGCAGGGGCATTGCTCCGCGCGGCCGGATTTTCCCGGGTCCGCAGCTTGTCCGGCGGAATCGACGGGTGGGCGCGGGAGATCGAGCCTGGGATGGCGAGGTACTGAACCCGCAGTCATGCCGAAGGGGGGACTCGAACCCCCACGGGCTTGCGCCCACTGCGCCCTGAACGCAGCGCGTCTACCAATTCCACCACTTCGGCGAGGGCGCAAACGTAGCGCCCACGCCACGTTGGCGTCAAGCGGCCGGTTGACCCACAAACCGCTGCTGGCCTATCATTTGCAAAAAATTTGACCCGTGGCACCCAAGCTTCCACCGGCCGACGATCGCAAGTCGGTCGCCCGAAACCCGAAAGCGACCCATGACTACCATGTCCTCGAGACCTGGGAGGCCGGCGTCGTGCTCACCGGGACGGAAGTCAAATCGCTTCGGAACGGAAAGGCGTCTATCAAGGAGGCCTACGCGCGCGTCTCGCGCGGTGAGGTCTTTCTCGAAGGCATGAACATTACTCCGTACGAGCAGGGGAATCGGTACAACCACGATCCGGTGCGGTCGCGAAAGCTGTTGCTGCACCGCCGGGAGATCGATCGCATGGTAGGAGCTGTCGAGCGGCAAGGTCTGACGCTGGTCCCGCTCGAGCTCTACTTCAAGAAGGGTCGGGCGAAAGTGGCGCTGGCACTGGGCAAGGGCAAGAAACAGCACGACAAGCGCGAGGATCTTAAGCGCCGGATCGCCGAGCGGGAGACGGCGCGGGCGGTCTCGTTCCGGGGGCGTCGTTGATCGCGGCACTCATCGTTGCGACGGTTCTTGCAGGCGCCCCACGGAGCATCACCGTGAGCACTTCGCACGGCGACCAGCGCATCCCGGTGCGATCCGATCGCGGCGGCGTGCCGCTGGTATCGGCGCCTCTCCTTGTGGCCGCCCTGGGCGGCACCTTCACGGTGGGCGAGACCTGGGCGGAGGTCACCCTGGCTCGGCAGGGATTCCGCTTCCTGCTCGGTGCGCCACTCTACCTGTTCAACGATCAGCTCGAAGCGCTCGCCGCGCCGGTGCTGGTGGTTCACGATACGGTCTACATCCCGTTTCAATTCGTGGCCGAAGCTCTTCCCACTTTCCTCGGCGAGCGTTATCGGTATGACCGACGCGCAGCACGGTTGGTCGAGGACCGAGGGCGGTTGCTGGCGAGTCGGCCCGCGTCGGGGAGGCTGGCGAATGGCCTCCGGACCGGACACATCGTCACCGTAGATGCCGGCCACGGCGGTGTAGATCCGGGAAATCCGGGGATGTTCTTCTCCCATGGGCTCCGCGAGAAGGACGTGACGCTGGCGGTCGCGCTGCTCCTTCGGGACGAGCTCCGGCGGCGGGGAATTGCCGTTCGTATGACGCGCACGACTGATACCCTGATCGCATTGGGCGACCGGGGCGGCTACTGCAGCGAGAAGTGCGACCTGTTCGTGAGTCTCCACGTGAACTCGCTGCCCCGGCGGGCGGGTTTCACCGACACCCGCGGCTTCGAGACTTACTTTCTCGCTGAGGCCCGTACGGAGGACGCCGCCCGCGTCGCCAGGATGGAAAACGAGGCCGTCCGATTCGAGAGTGTAGGCGACGAGGCCACCCAGCTTGGCGCCGTCGACTTCATCGTGAAGGATCTCCAGCTGAATGAGCACCTGCGTGAGTCCGCCCGGCTGGCGGAGCTGGTGCAGAACGACCTGGGCCACGTCCACACCGGTCCGGACATGGGCGTCAAACAGGCCGGCTTCATGGTGCTGACTACGGCTCGACGCCCCGCGGTGCTGGTCGAAATGGGATACAGCACCAATCGCGACGACAGCAAGTTTCTCACCTCCACACCCGGCCAGCGCGCGATTGCCAGCGCGATCGCCGACGCCGTCGTCGAATACCTGCTGGAGTACGAGCGGAAGACGGACTCCGCGGCCGACTCCGGTACGGTCCGCTAGTGGCTGCCGTCGAATTTTCCCGCGATCTACTCGGCCAGCGATTCCAGAATCCCGTGCTTCTAGCCTCCGGCACGGCCGGATTCGGGCGTGAGCTCGATGGGGTGATGAACCTGGACCGGCTCGGTGGCATCGTCACCAAGGCGGTCTCCGTTGCGCCCCGGAAGGGCAACGCACCGCCCAGGGTGGCGGAGTTCAGCGCGGGCATGCTCAACTCCGTGGGCTTGGCGAATCCTGGCTTGGACTCGGTCCGGAGGGTCGAGCTGCCATGGCTGGCCGGGCACCTCACGCGAGCGCGCGTGCTGGTCAACGTGGTGGGCTTCACGATCGACGAGTACATCCAGGTCGTGGCGGGCCTCGAAGGAGCTCCCGGAATCGCTGCCTTCGAGATCAATCTCTCCTGCCCGAACACAAGCGCCGGCGGAATCGAATTTGGGGCCGATTCGAGCTGCGTGGCGCAGATTATCCGCGGCTGTCGTGTTCGCACTCGACTCCCGCTGGTGGCCAAGCTCTCCCCGGTCCTTCCTGATCCAGGGGGGATGGCCGTGGTGGCCCGAGACGCAGGCGCCGACGCGGTGAGTGTGGTCAATACGCTGCCCGGTGAACTGTTCGATTCGCAGGGCGCAACTCGGCTGGGCAATGGATTCGGGGGCGTGAGCGGGCCGGCGCTGCTCCCCATCGGGATTCTCGCGGTCTCCCGAGTGGTCGAGCGTACCGCCGGGTTGCCGGTGATCGGTGTGGGCGGGGTTCGCAGTGCGGACGACGTCCGGCAGTACCTTCGGGCCGGCGCGTCGCTGGTCGCCATCGGCACGGCTGCCCTGGCCGACCCACGGCTCCCTGAGCGCATTGTGAGCGATTTGGAGAGTGACCAATGACAGAAATCATCCTGGCGCTCGACGTCGCTACCGCCGACGCCGGACGGCAAATGCTGGATCGAGTCCCGGACCTCCGCTGGGTAAAGCTCGGGCCGGTGCTCATGACGCGGGTTGGGGCCCCATTCGTGCAAGAGGTCGCGGCCCGCGGCCTTCGGGTCTTCCTGGACCTCAAGTGGCACGACATTCCCAACACCGTGGCCGGCGCCGTGGGCGCCGCCCGCGATCTTGGCGTCGCGATGGCTACGGTGCACACACTGGGAGGAACGGGAATGCTCGAAGCGGCGGTGAAGGCAGCCGGCGGTGGCGTCGCGCTGGTCGGGGTGACGGTCCTAACCTCTCACGACAAAACATCCTATGCCGCGGCCACGGGCCGTGCGGTAGGAGAGATCGAGGTCGAAGCCCGGCGGATGGCGACGATCGCGAAATCCGCCGGACTCGACGGCGTGGTCTGCTCGCCGCGGGAAATCTCTGCCGTACGTCAGGTGTGGAAGGAGGCGGTTGTGGTGGTGCCCGGCATTCGGCGGGGGTCCGATCCCAAGGACGACCAGACGCGTGTGTCCACCGCGGGTGACGCGGCGCGGGACGGTGCGACCCACCTCGTGGTAGGACGGCCGTTGCTACGTGCGACCGATCCGGCAAAGGTGCTCGAAGAGCTTCGTGAGGAGGTTGCGTGCGCCTTGGCCTGATCATGCTTCTAACGCTCCTCGGCGGCACTCGACTCGTAGCGCAGGACCAGGACCAGGAGCTGGAACGGGAAGCCGACCGGGCGCGGCGGGCCTGGTTCGGGCACGATGCATCGGCTCTCGTAGCCAATTCACCTCGACTGGTCGTGCGCTTGCCCGGAGCAGATCCGTCCGGGGCGCTGGGTCAGGCACAGGCGGCTGCTCTGCTGCGTGATTTTCTGGCACCTGCCCAAGAGGTCGAGACTGCAGTCCGCTCCGCACAGGAAGTGGAGCCGGGGCGGGGCTACGTCGAGCTTCAGCGCAGGTACAAGGTCGCGGGGACTCAGGAGGTTCGCTCGCAGACCCTATTGCTGGCCTATCGTCGTGGGACCGACGGTTGGGTGCTGGTCGAGTTACGTGTAAGCACGTGAGATCCGCTATCGGCTATTAGCTGCCATCGCATTCCGCTGGACGCCCTCCGTCCCGTCCGACCCTATGGATGACTCCGTCGGCTTCGCTACCGTCTCGCGGAAGCGAATAGCGCCCCTAACGTCCTCTCGGGTCATCTCTTGCGTGAACTGACCTCTCGGCTTATTATGGGCAGCTATTCCATAATCCGGTCCGGGAGCACCACTTGAAGGTACGTTCGAGCGTCAAGCCGATTTGCGAGCACTGCAAGGTCGTCCGCCGTCGCGGCGTAGTTCGCATCATCTGCAAGCGCAATCCCAAGCACAAGCAACGCCAAGGTTGAGTCATGGCGCGAATCGCAGGCGTGGATCTGCCACGCGAGAAGCGCGTCGAGATCGCGCTTACCTACATCTTCGGCATCGGTCGGCCCACCAGCGGTCGGATCCTGTCGGAGACGGGCGTCAGCCCGGATACCCGGGTTCGTGATCTCTCCGACGCCGAGGTCGCGCGCCTGCGCCAGATGATCGAGCGCAGCGTTAAGGTCGAAGGCGCGCTCCGGACTGAAGTCGCCATGAATATCAAGCGGCTGATGGATATCGGGAGCTATCGCGGCATTCGCCACCGCCGAGGGCTGCCTGTGCGCGGTCAGCGGACTCATACCAACGCCCGGACCAAGAAGGGCCCCCGCCGGGCCATCGCGGGCAAGAAGAAGGTGACCAAGAAGTAAGATGACGACTCCAATTCCCGCTCAGCCTCCTGCTCCCGATCCTGCTGCATCCGGTGCGCCCGCCGCACCCGCGCCGGCGCGGGCCAGTGTCAAGCGCGGTAAGAAAGTGGTCGAATCCGAAGGGATCGCCCACATCTCGGCGACGTTCAACAACCTGCTGATCACGATTACGGACCTGAAAGGCAACGCGCTTGCCTGGGGCTCGGCCGGCAAGGCCGGCTTCAAAGGCTCGAAGAAGTCCACGCCGTTTGCAGCCACCGTCGCCGCGGAAAACTGCGGTCGCGAGGCGATGAACCTCGGAGTTCGGCGGGTGCATGTGCGGGTGCAGGGCCCCGGCAGCGGCCGCGAATCGGCGATTCAGGCACTCGCGTCGGTCGGTCTCAGGGTGGTCTCGATCCGCGACGTCACCCCGATTCCCCACAATGGGTGTCGGCCGCCCAAGAAGCGGCGGGTCTGACCTATGTCCCGCTACGTGGGTCCCAGCTGCCGCCTCTGCCGGCGCGAAGGCACCAAGCTGTTCCTCAAGGGCACCAAGTGTCTCACCGAGAAGTGCCCGGTGGAGCGCCGCGCGTATCCGGCCGGCCAGCACGGTCAGAATCAGGGTCGTCAGCGTAAGGCGTCCGAATACGCCAAGCAGCTGCGCGAGAAGCAGAAAGTGAAGCGGATGTACGGGCTCTCCGAGCGGCAGTTCCGAAACACCTTCGCCGCGGTGACCCGCGAGCCGGGTGTAAAGGGCACCAACCTGCTGATTGCCCTCGAGACCCGACTCGACAACATCGTCTATCGGATGGGATTCGCGGCGAGCCGCAAGGCTGCGCGCCAGTTGATCGGTCATGGCCACGTCCAGGTCAACGGTCACCGGGTCGACATTCCCTCGTACCGGGTTGCGCCCGGTGAAGAGGTGCGGGTCTCCCCCGAGAGCCGCGAGCTGGTATCGGTCAAGCTGGCGCAGGAGAGCGCGTCCCGCGGGGCGCCGGTGTCCTGGCTGTCGATCGATCAGGCCAAGGCTGCCGGCCGGCTGGTGGAGCGCCCCACCCGCGAGACCATTCCGATCAACGCCCAGGAGCAGCTCATCGTAGAGCTGTACTCGAAGTGACCATGACGATCGACCTCACCGGCCTCGTACGTCCCCACGTCGTCGAGATGACGAAGCGGGACGACAATCCCAACGCCGCGGAGTTCCGGCTCCAGCCTCTCGAGCGCGGCTTCGGCTATACGCTCGGCAACTCGCTCCGACGGCTGCTCCTGTCGTCCTTGCGCGGCAGCGCTGTCTGGGGCTTCCGTCTCGACGGCGTCGTGCATGAGCACCAGACCGTGCCCGGCGTGCTCGAAGACGTTCATCAGATCATTCAGCGGCTCAAGGCCCTGACGCTGGTCCTCGCTGACGATGTGGACGAGGCCGTCCTGCACATCCGGCGCGAAGGCGCCGGCCCGGTGTACGGCCGTGACATTCAGGAGCACGGGTCGGTGCGAGTCGTGAATCCCGACCACCTGCTCTTCACGCTGCAGGATGATCGCGAGATCAGCGGCGAGCTGTACGTGAATAAGGGCCGGGGCTACGTCGAGGCCGAGCTGCACCCGGCCGATCGGTCGCTCCCGGTGGACCTCGTACGGATCGACGCGATCTACAATCCCGTCCGCCGGGCCAACTTCACCGTGGCGGAAACCCGCGTGGGCCAGCGCACCGACTACGACCGCCTCACGGTCGCGCTCGAAACCAACGGGACGATCACGCCGGAAGACGCCATTGCCTACGCAGCCGCGCTGGCCCAGGAGCACTTCCGGTACTTCGTCGAGTTCGGCAGGATACCCACTGCGCGGGATGGTGCTGCGGGCACGGGCCTAGGGCCTACCCCTGGGAGTCTGCGGCAGAAGCTCAACCGGCTGATCGACGACTTCGGGCTTTCGGTACGGTCGCTCAACTCGCTCAAGAACTCGAACATCCGGACGCTCCGGGACCTGGTCGAGTTCAGCGAGGACGACCTGCTCAAGGTGAAGAACGTAGGCGAGAAGGCCATTCAGGAGATCGCCGACCTGCTTCAGCGCGAGCAGCTCAACTTTGGCATGCGGTTCGAAGAGGCCGAAGGCGACCTTCGGGTGGCAAATCCGGGCGCTCCTCCGTCGCCTCACCCCATGACCATGGGCGAGGGGCAGTAGGATGCGGCATCGCGCCAAGGGCCGACAGCTCTCCCGCACCGCCACGCACAAGCGTGCCCTCTTGAACAACATGGCAACCAGCTTGTTCGTCCACGGCCGGGTGGTGACGACGGAGGCCAAGGCCAAGGAGCTCCGGCCATTCGCCGAGAAGCTGGTGACGCTGGCGCGCCGGGGCGATCTGCACGCCCGGCGGCTGGCCGGACGGCGCATCAAGGATCGCGACGCGCTGGCCAAGCTCTTCACCGAGATCGGCCCTCGTTTCGCCGCGCGGCCCGGCGGCTACACCCGCATTCTCAAGCTGGGGCACCGTCCCGGTGACGGCGCGGATATCGCGCGCATCGAGTTGCTGGAAGCGTGATCGGCACCGTGGGCTTCCGAATGACGAAAAGGGGACCCGAGGGTCCCCTTTTTCTTGCGCTGGTATCGTGGTCAGGGCCGCGACCAGGTGGCCTTGGTGATCCGATTACTCTTGATGCACTGCGTGCAGACCCGGACCCGTCTGGGCGCCCCGTCTACCAGGACTCTGACGGTCTGAAGGTTGGGATACCAGCGCCGGTTCGTCCGGTTCTTGGCGTGGCTCACGTTATGACCGGTCACCGGCCCCTTGGCGCAGACGGCGCACACCCGTGCCATCGTTCAGTCCTCTTGAGAAACCCGTTGCCGCGAAACGTGGGAAAGCCTTGAAGAATATGCACCTCGGTCCTCTTCTGCAACCCTTGCGAGCCTGACTTCGTGCCCACTGCGCTCATCACCGGCATCACCGGACAGGACGGGTCGTATCTCGCCGAGCATCTGCTCGGGAAGGGCTATCGGGTCTTCGGCGTGGTGCGTCGGACCAGTCACCACAGTTACGAGCGGATCGAGCACCTGCTCGACCGAATCGAGATCGTGGCGGCCGATCTGCTGGATCAGCACTCGCTGACCGTGGTACTTCAGGAGACCCGGCCGGACGAGGTGTACAATCTCGCCGCCCAGAGCTATGTCCCGACCTCATGGACTCAGCCCGTACTGACCGGTGAGTTCACCGCGCTGGGCGTGACCCGCATTCTCGAGGCGATTCGGCTGGCCCACCCGGCCGCGAAGGTCTATCAGGCGAGCTCGTCAGAGATGTTCGGAAAAGTGCGGGAATCGCCGCAGGGCGAGGCAACCCCGTTCTACCCGCGCTCACCCTACGGCGTTGCCAAGGTGTATGCCCACTGGATCACGGTCAACTACCGCGAGTCCTACCAGCTCTACGCCGTCAGCGGGATTCTGTTCAATCACGAGTCGCCTCGGCGCGGCATCGAGTTCGTCACTCGCAAGGTCAGCGACGGAGCAGCCCGGATCAAGTTGGGGCTCGCCACCGAGCTGCGGCTTGGCAACCTCGACGCCAAGCGGGACTGGGGCTTTGCCGGCGATTATGTCGATGCCATGTGGCGCATGCTCCAACAGTCCACACCGCAGGACTTCGTGGTCGGCACGGGGGTAGCCCACAGTGTGCGGGAGCTGGTCGAAATCGCCTTCGACCATGTCGGGCTCGACTGGCGCAAGCACGTCACGGTGGATCCTCGGTTTCTTCGGCCGGCGGAAGTCGACGTCCTCCTGGCCGACCCGACCAAGGCCCGGACCGAGCTGGGGTGGACGCCCACCGTACCGTTCGATCGGTTGGTGCGCATGATGGTGGACGCCGATCTCGGCCGACTGTCCGGCCGAAGGTGAGGGTCTTCGTTACCGGCGCCGATGGATTCGTCGGGCGCCGGTTGGTCCGTGCGCTGCTGGCGGAGCGACACGACGTGATCGCCGGCTGCCGTCCTGGCGGTCCGGCCCCACAGGACTGGCTCGGCGCGGATGCGAAGCTCGTTCGCTGCCTCCCCCTCGAGTTGGCGGATCGGGCGCCGCTCGATCTCGGAGCCGGCCCGCTGGACGCGCTGGTCCACCTGGCGGCGGTCAGCTCCGGGTCCGATGCGCGGAACGATCCGCTGACGGCCTGGGAGATAAACGTCGTCGGCACGGTGCGACTGCTGGAGGCGATTACCGTACGGCGCCGCTCGGGGGGCGAAAACCCGCGGGTGCTCCTGGTTTCGAGCGGTGAAGTGTACGGCCCCGGCCCGAGCAGCCCCCGCCGTGAGACTGACCCTGTCGAGCCGGTGGCCCCGTACGGGGCGACGAAAGCCGCGGCTGAGCTGGCCGCGCTCGAATCCTGGCGGCGAACCGGACTGCAAGTGATCATCGCGCGCTCGTTTCCTCACATCGGGCCGGGTCAGTCCCCGCGGTTCGTGGTGCCCGACTTCGTCGAGCGCCTCAAGCAAGCGAAGCGCGAAGGACGCCGCACGGTGCCGACCGGCAATCTGGAACCGGTGCGGGACTTCCTCGACGTATACGACGTCGCCGCGGCTTACCTGGCGTTGTTGGAGCGCGGTGCGGCGGGTCAGGTCTACAACGTGGCGCGCGGCAGCGGGATCTCGGTGCGTGAGCTGTTTGATCGGCTGGCCCGGCTGCTGGAGGTAGAGGCAGTGCCTTCACCGGATCCTGCTTTGGTGCGGAACGCTGATATTCCGCACCTGGTTGGGGATCCGGCCAAACTGGAGCGGGCAACCGGGTGGCGCCCAACCATCACCTTGGACGAGACGTTGCGGGGAATTGTCGATGCCGAAGCGGACTGACCTCGAGACCATTCTTCTCATCGGCTCCGGCCCGATCGTGATCGGGCAGGGGGCCGAGTTCGACTACTCGGGCACCCAGGCAGTCCGGGCGCTCAAGGAGGAAGGGTATCGGGTCATCCTGGTCAACTCGAATCCCGCTACGATCATGACCGACCCCGAGCTGGCCGACCGGACCTATGTCGAACCGGTCACGCCCGAGTGGGTGACCAAGGTGATCGAGCGGGAGAAACCCGATGCGCTGCTCCCGACGATGGGGGGCCAGACCGCGCTCAACGTGGCGATGGCTCTCTATCGCGACGGCACGCTCTCCCGCCACGGGGTCGAGCTGATCGGAGCGACGGAAAGAGCCATCCGGATCGCGGAAGATCGGGAAGAATTCGCTCAGGCGATGAAGCGTATCGGCCTCGCGACCCCGGAGGGCTCGGTTGTCCGGAGCCTGGAGCAGGGCCGGGACGCCGTCGAGGTGACCGGCTATCCCGCCATCTGCCGTCCTTCCTTTACGCTGGGTGGGACCGGTGGCGGCATCGCGTACAACCGGGACGAGTTCGACGACCTGATTCGCCGGGGACTCGAGCTGTCGCCGGTCGGCTCGGTCCTCGTGGAGCGCAGCATCATCGGCTGGAAAGAGTTCGAGCTCGAGGTGATGCGGGACAGCGCGGACAATGTCGTCATCGTCTGCTCGATCGAGAACCTCGATCCGATGGGCGTCCACACCGGCGACTCAATCACCGTTGCGCCGGCCATGACGCTGACCGACCGCGAATATCAGCGGATGCGCGACGCCTCGATCGCCGTCATTCGCGAGGTGGGCGTCGCGGCGGGCGGCTGCAATATCCAGTTCGCCGTGAACCCGGCCAATGGCGAGCAGCTGATCATTGAGATGAACCCGCGGGTGTCCCGATCTTCCGCGCTCGCGTCGAAGGCCACCGGCTTTCCTATCGCTCGGATCGGCACCAAGGTGGCCGTGGGCTACCGGCTCGACGAGCTGCCCAACGACATCACCCGCACTACACCGGCGTCTTTCGAGCCGGTGTTGGACTACGTCGTGGTCAAGATCCCGCGATTCGCCTTCGAGAAGTTTCCCAGTGCCGATCCGCGTCTCACCACCCAGATGAAATCGGTCGGCGAGGTGATGGCGATCGGCCGAACGTTCAAGGAAGCCCTTCAGAAGGGCCTTCGCGGGCTCGAGGCGGATCGGGCGGGGTGGGTGGTGGGACAGACGCTCGCGGACGATCGTCTGGACGACACCGAGCGGGAAACACTGCTGGCGGCGCTTCGCACTCCTACACCAGAGCGAATCTTTCAACTCAAGCACGCGCTGCTCGCCGGGATCGACGTCAAGACGCTGGCTGAGGGGAGCGGCATCGACCCCTGGTTTCTCTGGCAGCTGGTCGAGTTGCTGGACGCGGAGCGCGAATGGGCGGGAGCGGGCGGGAGCCAACGGGTGCAGGCGGAAGCCAACGGCGATCAGCGGGCCCTCCTGCTCAAGCTGAAGCGGCTGGGCTTCTCCGACCGCCAGCTGGGCGACCTGATCGGCATTTCCGAGGCCGAGATGCGCGCCCGGCGTCAGGCATTGGGTATCCGGCCGGCCTACAAGACCGTGGACACGTGCGCGGGCGAGTTTCCCTCGTCCACGCCGTATCTCTACTCGAGCTACGACGAGGAAAACGAGTCGGGTCCGGTCGGCGATCGGACGGTCGTAATCCTCGGGAGCGGCCCCAATCGGATCGGGCAGGGTGTTGAGTTCGACTACATGTGCGTCCGGGCCGCCATGTCGTTCCGGGAGATGGGATACCGGACCGTGATGGTGAACTCGAATCCCGAGACGGTCTCGACCGACTTCGACATCTCCGACGCCCTGTACTTCGAGCCACTGACACTGGAGGACGTGCTGGAGATCGTTCAGCTCGAGCGCCCGCTCGGCGTCGTCGTCCAGCTCGGCGGCCAGACGCCTCTTCGCCTGGCGCGGGCGCTGGCCAAAGAGGGCGTGCGCATCCTGGGCACCTCGTCCGACGCCATTGATGCGGCGGAAGACCGCAAGCGGTTCGAGGCGCTGGCCCGTGAGTTGGGTGTGGAACAACCTCCCAGTGGCACGGCGACATCGGTGGAAGAGGCGGTGCTGGTGGCTGGGCGAGTGGGCTACCCCGCGCTGGTGCGCCCGTCTTATGTGCTCGGCGGCCGGGCGATGGAGATCGTATACGATGAACCGTCGCTACGGAGCTACTTCGCCAAGGCGGCCCGCGTGGCACCGGAGCATCCCGTGCTCATCGATCGATTCCTGGAGGATGCGTTCGAGGCGGACGTGGATGCCATTGCCGATGGGCTTCGTTGCGTGATCGGCGGGGTCATGCAACACATCGAGGATGCCGGCATTCACTCAGGCGATTCCGCCTGCGTTCTGCCACCCTACTTAATCACGGACGCTCAGATCGAGGAGATGCGACGGCATACCCGGGCCTTCGCTGAGCGACTGGGAGTGGTCGGGCTGATCAACGCTCAGTATGCGATCAAGAACGGGGTGGTGCATGTGCTCGAGGTAAACCCGCGCGGCTCGCGCACCATCCCCTTCGTGTCCAAGACCACGGGCGTGCCGCTCGCGAGTCTCGCCGCCGCGGTCATGGTCGGGAAGACGTTGGACGAACTAGGCCTCCACGACGACGTCCCCCATCCCTACGTGTCGGTGAAGGAAGCCGTATTCCCCTTCACCAAGCTTCCCGGGGTGGATTCGGTGCTCGGTCCCGAGATGCGGTCAACGGGCGAAGTGATGGGGATCGCTGATTCGTTCGGGATGGCCTTCGCGAAGGCACAGCACGCGGCTGATGGCGCACTGCCACTTTCCGGAGCGGTGTTCGTTACCGTGAACGATCACGACAAGAACAATGTCGTGCCGATCGTGCGCCGCTTCCACGCGCTCGGGTTCCGCATTCTGGCAACCGAAGGAACGGCCTGGCACCTCCGGGCCCGCGGAATTCCGGCCGAGCGAGTGCTCAAGGTATATGAGGGACGCCCCAACGCCATCGATCTGATCGTGTCGGGCGCGGTGCAGTTGCTCATCAACACGCCGCTCGGAAAACTCACCCAGCAGGACGACTACGCAATCCGCCGGGCCGCCTTGCAGCACCGGCTGCCCTACACGACAACCCTCTCGGCTGCGTCGGCGGCCTGCGACGCCATCATCGCGCTCAGGAGCCGGACCGGCGAGGTTCGGTCGCTCCAGGAATGGCACACCCTGGCCCGCGAGATGTCGGCGGAATGGACCGGGTAACCGCTCGTGGGCCGGCGTTTGCCGCCGCCGTTCGGGCCCGGGTGCGCGGCGAAGTGCGGGAGGGTGAAGCGCTGGGGCGATACTCGACCTATCGCATCGGCGGCCCGGCGACCGTACTGCATCCCGCCAATGCGGACGACGTTGGCGCTGCGGTACAGGTAGCTGCCTCCGAAGGCGTCGCGTGGTTCGCCCTCGGGCTGGGGTCCAACCTTCTCTTGCCGGACGAGGGCCTCGACGCGCTCATCATTCGCCTGGGCAAGGGGCTCGACGAGCTGGTGCGGGATGGCAACCGGTGGCGCATGGGGGCGGGCCTGCCGGCGCCGTTGGCCGCGCGCCGAACCGCAGAGGCGGGCCAGGCGGGCCTGCACAAGTTCGTGGGTGTTCCGGGTACCGTTGGTGGTGGAGTGTACATGAACGCCGGCTGTCACGGCGGTGACTGGTCCGAGGTCGTCCAGCAGGTGACAGTGATCGACTCGGATGGGGATCTCCGGGTGCTCGAGAGGCGTGAGATCCCGTTTGCTTATCGCCGGAGCGGACTCGACGGGCGGATCGTGGTGGGGACGACGGTCGCGCTGCGGCCGGAAGACCCGGCAAGGTTGAGTGCCGAGCTGGCCGAGCTGTTTCGTTGGCGGCAGCAGGGGACGCCCTTCAACCAGCCATGCTGCGGGAGCGTGTTTCAGAATCCGGGCGGGCCCAGCTGGAAGCGGCAGTCAGGGCCACGCACTGCCGGGCAGCTGATCGAGGCCGCGGGATTGAAGGGGTTCCGGATCGGCGCTGCGGAGGTCTCTCCGATGCACGCCAACTACTTCGTGAACACCGGCGGCGCGACAGCGGCCGACGTCCGCGGGCTGATAGGGCTGGTGCAGCGGGTAGTGGAAGAAAAGTTCGGGGTACAGCTCGAGACGGAAGTCAAACTGATCGGTAGGACTGGGGAATACCTTAACAGCGTGAACAGTGAACAGTAAACAGTGACAGGAGGCTTGATCTTCACCGGAGCCACCTGTTCACCGTTCACCGTTCACTATTCACGCAGTTCACGCCATGAGCTACTTCGCACACGAGTCGTCCTACGTCGATTCCGGCGCTGTCATTGGCGAGGGAACCAAGATCTGGCATTTCAGCCACGTCATGCCGGGGGCGGTTATCGGCGCGGGCTGCAACCTCGGCCAGAACGTCGTGGTCATGCCTGGGACCCGCATCGGGAACAACGTCAAGATCCAGAACAACGTCTCCATCTATGAAGGCGTTACGCTGGAGGACGACGTGTTCTGCGGACCGAGCTGCGTCTTCACCAATGTGGTCAACCCCCGAAGCCATGTGTCCCGCAAGGACGAGTACCAGCCTACCCTGGTGCGCCGCGGGGCGACCATCGGTGCGAACGCGACGGTCGTCTGCGGCGTTACCCTGGGGGAGTACTGCTTTATCGGGGCGGGAGCCGTAGTCACTGCCGACGTGCCGGCCTTCGGGCTCATGCTCGGCGTACCGGCCCGGCGGGTGGGTTGGATGTGCCAGTGCGGGCTCCGGCTCGCGGTGGCGAAGGGGAGCACCAAGTGCCCGAAATGCGGTGCCGGCTATCGAGAAGAAGGGCAAGTCCTGACCCTGATTGACCCACCGGTGAAGGGGGGCTAAGTTCTTTGGCTTTCTTAAGTTTCACCATTCGGAACAGGTGAGCATTTGACCGTCCCGCTGCTGGACCTCGTTGCCCAATACCAGTCGATCAAAGACGCCGTGATGCCGGCCCTCCAGTCGGTCATTGAGCGTCAGCAGTTCATCATGGGACCCGAGATCGGACAGCTCGAAGCCGAGGTGGCTCGGGTGTCCCATGCGAAACACGGGATCGCCTGCGCCAGTGGCACGGACGCGTTGCTGCTCCCCCTCAAAGCGTTGAGGCTCGAGCCCGGCGACGAGGTGATCGCCCCGGCATTCACCTTCTTTGCGACTGCGGGGACGATTCACAACTCAGGCGGCACGCCGGTCTTCGTGGACATTGACCCGTCGACCTTCAATCTGGATCCGGCAGCCGTCGAGGCGGCTATCACGCCAGGCACGCGGGCCATCGTGGCGGTTCATCTGTACGGCCAGATGGCGGCGATGGAGCGACTGCTCCCGCTGGCCCGGCGGCACAATCTGGCGTTGATCGAAGACGCGGCTCAGGCCATCGGCGCCAGGCGCCGGCTCGATGGGGAGTGGCGGGTCGCTGGTGAGCTGGGTTGGGCGGGCGCGCTCTCGTTTTTCCCCAGCAAGAACCTGGGCGCTTGGGGCGATGGCGGCATGATGCTGACCCAGGACGACGCCCTGGCGGAGCGGCTCCGGAAGCTCCGGCTCCACGGCGGCGCCAAGCAGTATCACCATGAAGAAGTGGGGACCAACAGCCGGCTCGATACGCTGCAGGCCGCCGTGCTTCTGGTGAAGCTGCGGTACCTGGCGGACTGGAGCGCGGCTCGACGCGAGCGAGCAGCCCGCTACTCCCAGGCGTTCGCCGGGCACGCGGACATCTGCCCGCCCGCCGTGGATCCGGCCAACGAGCACATCTTCCATCAGTACACACTCCGGGTGACTCGGCGCGACGAGCTGGCGGCCCATCTCAAAGCCAGGGGAATCGGTCACGCGGTCTACTACCCGGTGGGACTCCACCTGCAACCCTGCTTCGCGCACCTCGGCTATCGTCACGGCAGCTTGCCGAAGACCGAGGAGGCAATGGCAACAGTGCTGTCGCTGCCGATCTATCCAGAACTCACGGTTGCGCAGCAAAACGTGGTGATCGAGGCGGTGCGGGACTTTTATCGATGAGCCGGCTAAAGGTCGGCGTGATCGGGGCAGGGGCGTGGGGCAAGAACCATGTGCGCACCCTGGCGTCGCTACCGGAGACCACGCTCGCGGCCGTGTGCGACCTGGACCCGGGCATTCGCGAGCGACTCACGAGACAGCACCCGGGGACGCTGGTCACGGACTCGGTGCCGGCTCTTCTCGAGCAGGTCGAGGCCGTGGTGATCGCATCGGCGGCGCGTACCCACGCGGAGCTGGGACGGAGAGCCGTGGAAGCGGGAGTGCCGGCGCTCGTCGAGAAGCCGTTTGCCCTGACCGTCGCAGATGCCGAAGGTCTGGCCGAGTTGGCAGACCGACGGGGAGTCCCCGTGCTGGCCGGGCATCTGCTGGAATACCACCCGGTGGTCGAGCGGCTTCGCCAACTGGTGACCGCGCGTGCCCTGGGAGACCTGTACTACCTGTATTCGCAGCGGGTGAACCTCGGCCAGGTACGTCCCGACGAGAATGCGCTCTGGAGCTTCGGCCCGCACGACGTCTCGGTGGCGCTGTTCTTGCTCGGCGACCTGCCCTGCACCGTGGCGGCACAGGGCCACTCATATCTGCAGCCGGGCATCGAGGACGTGGTGTTCCTCACTTTGACATTCACCTCGGGTGTCGTGGCGCACGCGCAGATGTCGTGGCTCGATCCTCATAAGGAGCGGCGCTTCACGCTGGTAGGCTCGAAGCAAATGGCTGTGTTCGACGACATGCAGCCACGCGAGAAGCTGCGGATCTACGACAAGGGAGTCGACCGCCCACCCGAGTACCGCTCGTGGGGCGAGAGCCTCGCAGTTCGGGAGGGCGACATTTTCATACCACGGATCTCCAACGCCGAGCCGCTGGCTGTGCAGCTGCGCCACTTCGCGCAGGTCGTGCGGGGCGAGGCCACGGCGCGGGCCGACGCGGCCGACGGAGTTCGGGTGATCCGCGTGTTGGACGCGGCCAGCCGCTCGTTGGCCGCGGGCGGAACTCCGATAAAGCTGGAGGGCAGGGCATGAGCAGCAAGGTCGCCGACTCGCTCCTCGAACGGATCGAACGGCGCGATATCGTCTTTGGTATCGTGGGGCTGGGTTACGTGGGGCTTCCGCTGGCGGTGGAGCTCGCGCGGGCCGGCTACCGCGTGCTCGGATACGACGTAAACCAGCGGGTGGTGGACGGACTCAACGTGGGCCGCTCGCACGTGAAGGACGTAACCGACACGCAGCTCCGGGACATCGCGGCCCGGTTCACCGCCACGACCAACGCAGACCGCCTCGGTGAGGCTGACGCGATTTCTATCTGCGTCCCCACACCGCTCTCAAAGTTCAAGGATCCGGACGTCAGCTTCATCGTGGCGGCGACCGAGTCGGTGAAGCGCTCGTTGCGACGAGGACAGGCCATCATCCTGGAGAGCACCACGTATCCCGGCACCACTCGGGAGATCCTGCTGCCGGCCCTGGAGAGCACGGGACTCAAGGTCGGCTCTGATTTCTTCCTGGCATTCAGTCCCGAACGGGTGGACCCGGGCAACCCGAACTTCGGCACTCGCAACACGCCCAAGGTGGTCGGCGGCATTACGCCCGACTGTCGTCGGGTTGCAGTCGCGCTCTATCAGCCGGCCATCGACACACTCGTTGCCGTTTCCACCACGGAAGCGGCCGAGCTGGTCAAGCTGCTGGAGAATACGTTCCGCAGCGTGAATATCGGGCTGGTGAACGAGATGGCCATCGTCTGCGACAAGCTCGGTGTGGACGTCTGGGAAGTCATCGAGGCTGCAGCAACTAAACCGTTCGGCTTCATGAAATTCCTGCCCGGGCCTGGCTTGGGGGGCCACTGCATTCCCATCGACCCGCACTACCTCGCGTGGAAGATGCGGGGGCTCAACTACAAGACCCGATTCATTGACCTGGCGGGTGAGCTCAACACCGAGATGCCGCTCTTTTGGGTCCGCAAGGTCGCCGAGGCGCTCAACGATCGCGGCCGGGCGGTCCGCGGCGCGAACATTCTGGTGCTGGGCGTCGCCTACAAGCGCGACATCGACGACATCCGGGAAAGCCCCGCGCTCGACATCATTCGGCTGTTGGAGCAGCAGGGCGCGCGGGTGAGTTATCACGACCCGCACGTCGCTGCGTTCTCCGAAGACGGGCACGAATACCGCTCGGTCGCACTGACGCCGGGCGCGGTCGAAAGCGCCGACTGTGTGCTCGTGGTGACGGACCACTCCGCGATCGACTTTCACCTCGTCAAGCGGCACGCACGCATCGCCGTGGACACACGACACGTCCTGCCACGAGGAGACTGACGCTTGCATGTCACCGTAGTGGGCAGCGGATACGTGGGCCTGGTGGCCGGCGCGTGTCTCGCCGAGACCGGCAACAACGTCATCTGCGTGGATGTTGACGCGTCGAAGATCGAGCGGCTCAAGCGCAACGAGATTCCGATCTACGAGCCGGGTCTCGAGCCGATGGTGCGGCGGAACCAGGAAGGCGGCCGCCTCACGTTCACTACCGACGTCGCCGACGCGGTCTGCCGTGCGCGGGTGATTTTCATCGCGGTCGGGACTCCCCCGGGCGAAGACGGATCGGCCGATCTGAAACACGTGCTCGCCGTCGCGACCGCCATCGGAAAGCACATGAACGAGCCCAAGGTGGTCGTCACCAAATCGACGGTTCCGGTGGGCACGGCGACCAGGGTCCGGGCGGCGATCGAGGCGGAAACCAAAATCCCCGTCGCGGTGTGCTCCAACCCCGAGTTTCTCAAAGAGGGCGCCGCGATCGACGACTTCATGAAGCCCGACCGCGTCGTCGTCGGCGTGGACTCCGAGCAGGCCCGCGAGGCCATGCAGGAGCTCTACGCACCGTTTGTCCGGACCGGAAATCCCATCATCTTTATGGATATCGCCTCGGCGGAGGTGACCAAGTACGCCGCCAACGCGATGCTCGCCACCCGGATTTCGTTCATGAACCAGGTCGCCGAGTTCTGCGAACGGGTGGGCGCCGACGTGCGGCTGGTGCGACAGGGCATCGGCAGCGATCGCCGAATCGGGCCGGCCTTCCTTTTTCCGGGCCCGGGATACGGTGGATCGTGTTTCCCGAAGGACGTCAAGGCGCTCATCCGCTCCGGCACCGACGTGGGCGTACGGTTCGACCTGCTCGAGTCGGTCGAGGCGATCAATGAACGCCAGAAACTGCTCTTGTTCCGCAAGGTGGTGAAGTCGCTGGGCGAGGGGCTCTCCGGGACTCGGATCGGCATCTGGGGACTCGCCTTCAAAGCGGGGACTGACGACATGCGGGAGAGTCCGTCGATTCCGCTGGTGCGGTCTCTCGTGGGCCGCGGCGCGAAGGTGCTTGCCCACGATCCGGAGGCGCACGATACCGCCCGCGCGGTCTTCTCCGAAACCGTGCAATACGTGAAAGACCCCTACGAAGCCATCGATGACGCCAGCGCGCTGGTGATCGTCACCGAGTGGCTGGTCTATCGCAATCCGGACTTCGACCGCATGAAGAAAGTATTACGCCGGCCGCTCGTCATCGATGGGCGGAATCTCTACGACCCGACACGGATGGCGGCCCTCGGTTTCGAGTATCACGGGATCGGGACCCAGCCGTGAGAGTCCTGATTACCGGAGCGGCAGGTTTTCTGGGGTCGCACCTCGCAGATCGTTTCATCGCAGACGGCCATCACGTCATCGGCACGGACAACTTCATCACGGGCAGCCCGGAGAACGTGGCTCACCTGATGGGGCACGACCGGTTTCGGTTCATCCAGCACGATGTCACCAACTATCTCTATGTCGAGGGGACCCTCGATGGCGTGCTCCACTTTGCTTCTCCCGCGAGCCCCATCGACTACCTCGAGCTGCCCATCCAGACGCTCAAGGTCGGCTCCCTCGGCAGTCATAAGGCGCTCGGTCTTGCCAAGGCAAAAGGTGCGCGGTTCCTGCTCGCATCCACTTCCGAGGTATACGGCGATCCGCAGGTGCATCCCCAGCCGGAGACCTATTGGGGGCACGTCAACCCTGTAGGTCCCCGCGGCGTCTACGATGAGGCCAAGCGTTTCGCTGAAGCGCTCACCATGGCGTACCACCGATACCATGGGCTCGAGACCCGCATTGTCCGGATCTTCAATACGTACGGACCCCGGATGCGGGCTCGCGATGGCCGGGTCGTCTCCAACTTCATCGTTCAGGCATTGAAGGGTGAGCCGCTCACGATCTATGGGGATGGTTCCCAGACTCGCTCGTTCTGCTACGCGTCGGACCTGATCGAAGGGATCTACCGCCTTTTCGCAAGCGATCGGAGCGAGCCCACCAACATCGGCAACCCGAACGAGTTCACCGTGAAGGCGCTGGCGGAGCGGGTGCTGCAGCTCACCGGCGCGCGCTCGAAACTGGTCCAGCGCCCGCTCCCCACCGATGACCCCAAGGTGCGACAGCCGGACATCTCGGTGGCCCGGCAGGTGCTCAAGTGGGAGCCGCTGGTGAGCCTGGACGAAGGTCTCGAGCGCACCATCGGCTTCTTCCGCGCCCAGCTCGCGGCATGACCCGCGTCCTGGTCACGGGGGCGGCCGGGTTCATCGGCTCTCATCTGGTCGAGGCATTGGCTGGTCGGGGCGATGATGTGGTCGGGGTCGATAATTTCGATCCCTTCTATCCGCGCGCCATGAAAGAGCGCAACCTGCGCGAGATCGGAGAGCGGCCCGGATTCTGTTTCCATGAGCTGGACATGCTCGAGGTGGAGGCGCTCGCCCGGCTGCTCAGGCCCGACACCGTCCTGATCCATCTCGCCGGCAAGGCCGGAGTGCGACCGTCCATTGCCGATCCCGTCGGATATGCCCGTGCCAACGTCGGTGGGACGGCGGCGGTGCTCGAGGCGGCGCGTCGCGCCGGTGTGCGCCGAGTGGTGTACGGCTCGTCCTCGTCGGTGTACGGTGACACCACGCCGACGCCGTTCCGGGAAGATGCCGTGGCCGTGGAGCCTGTGTCGCCCTACGCCGCCACCAAGCGGGCGGGCGAGCTGTTGGTGCATGCGCAGGCGCAGCTTCAGGGACTCCAGGTGGCGTCGCTCCGGTTTTTCACGGTCTTCGGCCCACGCCAGCGGCCCGATCTCGCAATCCATTCGTTCGCTCGGCGCATGTCCGAAGGCCGGCCTCTGACCCTCTTCGGCGACGGCACCCAATCGCGCGACTACACCTACTGCGACGATATCGTAGCCGGCGTGCTCGCAGCCATTGACTGGACCGCGACCGCGCCGGTAGGCATGGAGATCTTCAATCTCGGCGGAAGCCGTCCCGTGGCCCTCAAGCAGTTGGTGGCCACGTTATCGACGGCGCTCAGCATCCAACCGGTCATCGAGTGGGCGCCGATGCAGCCGGGGGATGTTCAACGAACCTGGGCCGACGTGAGCAAGTCGGCCCGAGTGCTCGGCTACGCGCCGCAGACGCGACTCGAGGAAGGGATCGATCGGTTCGTCACCTGGTTTCGGGGGGCTTATGCACGGGAACGCTGATCACCTGCTGGCCCGCGCCCGCGAACGGTTTGCGACGGGCGATTCGTTCGGCACGCTGTACTTGATCGACGAGCTGCTCGAGAGCGAGCCCGGGTTTGCCGACGCGCACCAGCTGCGGGGTGTTGCCCTGGCCCTTTTGGGCCGCCCGGAAGAGGCGCTCTCGGCATTCGACGCGGCCCTTGAGCGCAATCCCGGCTACGTCGAGGCACTGCTCCACCGCGGGCTCGTGCTGGCCGATCTGGGTCGAAACGATGAAGCCGAAGCAAGCTTCCGTCGCGCCACCGATGAGCATGTCGACGGCGGCCACTTCCCTCGTGTGGTCGTCGGCCGGCTCGCGAATCTGCACGCCGAGCTGGGCGAGGCGTACGCCGAGGCCGGCGCGCATCACGAGGCAGCCGGCGAATATCAGCGGGCGCTCAAGCTGGGCCCCGAGTTCCATGATCTCCGCCACCGGCTGGGTAAGCATCTTCTCGCTGCCGGCCGCTACCTCGAAGCCCGAGAGGAGCTGGAGCAGGTCCTGCGCGCGCGGCCCGAGCTCGAAGATGCGCGCACGTCGCTGGGGCTCGCGTGCTATCTGTCCGGTGACACCGACGGCGCCCGCGAGGTCTGGCGCGAGTGCCGCGATCGTCGCCCCGCGGATGCTCGGGTGGAAGCCTACCTCGCAATGGTGGAGCGGGTTCCGCGGTGAGACGCTGGCACGTCGCGTTATTGCTGGGACTGATGGCGTGCGGCTCGAGCCGGGCTCCGGAGCTGGCCGGCGATCGGGAGTATGCTGCGGGCCGCTATTCGGCGGCGCTCACCGAATACCGGGCAGCCACGGGCCGCAACACGCCCGCACGGATCTGGGCCAAGTTGGGTGTCACTGCCCTGCACGCCAACGACCTGCGTGCGGCAGCGGAAGCCTATCGCCGGCTAGCCGTGGAAGACGACTCCCGCTCCGACGAGGCGGCAGAGGGGCTCGACTTGGTTGCTCGCGCGGCGGCGCGTGAGGATGATGCCGGGGCATTGCGCGACGCGGTGCTCGGGCTCCAGGCGGTGGCCCCCGAGCGGCCGATCGCCCGTTATGCGCTGGCGCTGGTCCAGCGGGCCGGTGGCGCCGGCAGCGACGCCGCTGCGCTTCTGCCGGCCGCCATGGCCGCCGCGCCCGACGCGGTCACTTTCGACTCGTTGCTGGGAGCCTATGCAGTGACGTTGCAGGCGAGCGGCGGCTGCGAGCCTGCCGCGCCGGTCTACCGGGCGGTTCTTCGGAGAACTCGCGACGGCGGAGTTCGGGGACGAGTCGGAGCGGGTCTCGCGACCTGCGCACTCAGCCTGGGACTCGCCGCCCTCGGAGGGGGGCGGCCGGATGACGCTGCGGCCTGGTTCACTCAGGCGGTTCGGGTGGATTCGACTACATGGACCGGGCGTCGCGCGCTGATCGGCTTGGGCGATGCCCGGGTGGGGCAGGGCGACATCTTCGGCGCCGCGATCGCCTTTCAATCCGTGCTGGACGGGCGCACCGGCAGCGCCGATTCGTTGACACAAATCGCGGCGGACCGGCTGCGTTCATTGGGAGCGGCGGGCCCCATCGACGCTCCCGTAGATAGTGGAAAAGGGCGGTCGCAGTGAGGAAAGAGCTGATTCTGGTATTCCTGGCCGCACTTGCGGGTTGCGGCCACGGCGGCAAGGGCAATCCCGACGTGTCGCCGGCACCGGTGGCCAGTCTCGATCCGGACGAGCTCGACCGGCTCTGGAACGACGGGGTTTTCGAGTTTCGCCGCGCAGACTGGAAACACGCTTCGGAGTCCTTCACCAAGGTTGTCCAGGAGTTCCCTCCCGGCGATCCGCGGGTCCCTCAGGCCCACTTCTACCTGGGCGAGGTCCAGTTTGCCCGGGGTGAGAATCTGGACGCTGTGCGAGAATTCCGGCGGATCTCGGACGAGGCGCCCAATGATCCGCTGGCGCCGGAGGCGCTGCTTCGAGCTGGCGATGCATACGCGGACCTGTGGAAACGACCCGAACTCGACCCGACCTACGGGACGACTGCGCTCGCCGCATACAACGAGCTGCTGAGCCGGTATCCGGGGACGCCCGCGGCGGAGCAAGGGCAGAAGAAGATCGCCGCGCTACAGGAGTGGTTTGCCACCAAACAGTACAAGGCCGCGCTGTACTATTTGCGCTTCAAGGCGTACGACTCCGCCATCCTGTACCTCAAGGATCTGGTCGCGACCTATCCGCGTTCCTCGATCGCGCCGGAGGCGCTGCTTCGCCTGATCGGCGCGTATCAGAAGCTGGGGTACAAGGAAGACGTGCAGGAGACCTGCGGCTACCTACGTCGGTTCCACGCCAAGGCTCCCGGGGTTGCCGAAGCCTGTCCGGCCGAGCCGGGCACATCCTGACGCAGGCATGGTCGGCCTGCTCGGCGGATCGTTCGACCCGATCCACCACGGCCATCTGATCGTCGCCCGCGCGGTTCTGGAAGCGCTGGGCCTCGACTCCCTGAGGTTCGTTCCGGCCCGGAAGCAGCCGTTCAAGCTAGGCGCGCACGGTGCGGAGCCGGAGCAGCGGGCCTCAATGGTGGCGGCCGCCATCCGAGGCGAGCCGCGATTCTCCCTGGAGCGAAGCGAGCTCGATCGGCCCGGGCCGTCGTACACGGTTGACACGCTTCGCGCGCTGCGCGGCCGTGAGCCCGGCGTGGACTTCGTCCTGCTGGTCGGGGCGGACGCAGCGGCCGATCTCGGCGCATGGCGCGAGGCTGAGGAAATTCCGCGGCTGGCGCGGGTGGTGACGTTCGGACGGCCCGGTGCCGAGCCGGCTGCCGGACCGATGATCTGGCGCACCGTGGCGGTGCCCACGGTCGACATCTCCGCCACCGACGTGCGAACACGGGTTCGGACCGGTCGGTCGATACGCTGGCTGGTGCCCGATGCCGTCGACCGCTACATCGTTGCGGAGCGGCTATACTTGACTGAGGCATGATGATCAAGAAGATGGTGACCGCGGTCTTCGGGACGCGGTTCGAACGGGAATACAAGCGGCTCCAGCCCCTGGTGGATCAGATCAAGGCCCACGAGGAGCGGCTGGCGTCATTCGACGAAGCTGAGCTCAAGGCGCAGACTCAGCGGTTCAAGGACCGGATCGCGGAGAAAACCGGGGCTGTCAAAGCCGAGCTCGAGGGGGTGCGGGCCGAGAAGCACGGCTGCCCCGATCCGACCGAGCGGGAACGGCTGGAAAAGCGCTTCAACGAGCTGGAGCTGCAATGGAAGAAGGAGCTCGCTGGGGTGCTCGACGAGCTCCTCCCGGAAGCGTACGCCACGGTGCGCGAAGCCTGCCGTCGTCTGCTGGGCACCAAGGTGATGGTGACCGGGCACGAGCTCAGCTGGGACATGGTCCCGTACGATGTGCAGCTCATCGGCGGCATCGTGCTGCACCAGGGCAGGATCGCCGAAATGGCGACCGGCGAAGGCAAGACCCTCGTCGCCACCCTGCCGCTCTACCTCAACTCGCTCACCGGTCGCGGCGCCCACCTCGTCACGGTCAATAACTACCTGGCCCGGCGTGACTCCCAGTGGATGGGACACGTCTTCAACTACCTGGGTGTAACCGTCGCCTGTCTGGATGATACGGAGCCGTCCTCGCCGGAGCGCCGAGCGGCCTACCTCGCCGACATCACCTACGGCACCAACAACGAGTTTGGCTTCGATTACCTGCGCGACAACATGGTGTTCTCGCTGGAGCAGCGGGTCCAGCGCGACCACGCCTATGCCATCATCGACGAGGTGGACTCGATCCTCATCGACGAGGCGCGCACGCCGCTCATCATCTCCGGCCCGGTCGGCAATGCGGAGGACGACAAGTACGCCCAGTTCAACCGGCAGGTGGCCGAGCTGGTCCGCAAGCAGACCGCGGTGGTGAACTCCCTGCTGGCCGAGGGCGAGAAGCTGCTCGAGAGCGACGGCAAGACGCGGGACGAGGCGGCGCTCAAGCTCTACCAGGCCCAGCTGGGCATGCCGAAGAACAAGCGCCTGCTCAAGGTCCTCAACGAGACCGGCGTCAAGCAGATGGTTCAGAAGATGGAGCTCGAGGCCATCGCCGACCGCAAACTGCCGATGAGGCAGCAGCGGATGCGCGATCTCGAGGAGAGCCTCTTCTTCGTGCTCGACGAGCGTGGCCATTCCGTCCATCTGACCGATCAGGGCTCCACGGCCCTCTCGCCCGGGGAACCGACCCTGTTCGTGGTTCCGGACATTTCCGAAGAGATTCACGCGCTCGAGAAGAATCCCGACCTGTCACCCCACGACCGGATCGAACAGCGCCGTGAGATCGAGGCCGAGTACGCCGTCAAGAGCGAAAAGCTCCACATCATCCACAAGCTCCTTCAGGCCCATGCGCTGTACGAGAAGGAAGTCGACTATCTCGTGCAGGACGGCCAGGTGCTGATCGTGGACGAGTTCACCGGCCGGATCATGCACGGCCGGCGTTGGTCGGACGGATTGCATCAGGCGGTGGAAGCGAAGGAAGGCGTGCAGGTGAAGGGCGAGACGCAGACGTTCGCCACGATCACCATCCAGAACTACTTCCGGATGTACGACAAGCTGGCGGGCATGACGGGCACGGCTGAGACCGAAGAGACCGAGTTCTACTCGATTTACCAGCTCGAGGTCAGCGTCATTCCGACCAACAAGCCGGTCCGCCGCAACGATCGACAAGACCACATTTATAAGACTCGGCGTGAGAAGTACAACGCCATCCTCGACGAGGTCGAGCGACTGCACGGGCTCGGCTGGCCGATCCTGATCGGCACCGTCAACGTGGACGTCTCCGAAACGTTGAGCAAGATGCTCAAGCGGCGCGGCCTCAAGCACGAGGTGCTGAACGCCAAGTATCACCAGCGGGAAGCGGAGATCGTCGCTCAGGCGGGGAAGATCAACGCGATCACGATCGCGACCAACATGGCCGGCCGCGGCACCGACATCAAGCTGGATCCGGCGCTCGACCTGACCAGGGAAGAGGCCGGCCTCCAGATCATCGGTACCGAACGGCACGAGTCACGGCGGATCGACCGGCAGCTGCGGGGCCGTTCGGGACGTCAGGGAGATCCGGGCCAGTCGATCTTTTTCCTGTCACTGGAAGACGACCTGATGCGACTGTTCGGGTCGGATCGGATCGCCCGGTGGATGGACAAGAGCGGCGCGGAAGAGGGGGAGGTCATCACCGGCGGGCTGGTCACGAGCGCGATCGGCAAGGCGCAGCAGCGGGTCGAGCTGCAGAACTTCCAGGCCCGGAAGC
>DATJGL010000153.1:0-2581 GCA_035495075.1 Gemmatimonadales bacterium | reverse complement strand
CGCCCGCTGCTCGAGAGCCGGCGCCGGGCGATGCTGGTGGTGGTGGACTGCCTGCGCCTCGATCAGTGGGCGATGCTCCGGCCGATCATTGCCCGGCGCTTCGACGTGGAAAGCGCGCATTACTTCTCGATCCTCCCGACGGCAACGCCGTTTGCCCGCAATTCGATCTTCAGCGGTCTCTTCCCAGCCGAGATCGCCGCCCGGTATCCGCGGTGGTGGGCGGAGCAGGACGAAGCCAGCCTAAACGCGCATGAGGCCGAGCTGCTGGTCGAGCAGCTGCGCGAGGTGTGCGGCCGCCACGTGCCGGTGCGCTACGAGAAGGTCTTCACGTCGTCCGATGGCGAAAGCCTGCTCAAGCGTTTGCCGGGCCATCTCGCCCAGGACGGCGTCACCGCCCTGGTCTTCAATTTCATCGACCAGCTGACGCACGGGCGAACCGAGAACCTCACTCTCTACGAGGTTGCTCGCGACGCGTCATCGCTGCGAAGCCTCACGCGAACCTGGTTCGAGCGGTCTCCTCTATGGGACGCGCTCAGGGAGGCGGAGCGCCGCGGGGTCCCGGTTCTGCTAACGACCGACCATGGGTCGATTCACTGTCATACGCCGGCTACCGTGTACGCCAAGCGCGACACCACGTCGAACCTGCGCTACAAGTTCGGGGATGACCTGAAAGCTCAGGATCCCGACGCTGCCCTCACGGTCGAGGACCTTCCAAGCTTCGGTCTCCCGGCCCGGGCCCCAGGAACGCGCCTCCTGCTCGCCACGGGCGACCGGTTCTTTGTCTATCCCACCAAGCTCCGGGAGTACCAGGCCAGGTACCGCGGCGCCTTCCTGCATGGGGGAGTATCTCCGGAGGAAGTCGTGCTTCCCATCGCGCTCCTCACGCCGAGGCGGGGCTAGTGACGCCCCGGTTCGACGCCCGGGTGCTTCTGGTTGCCGCCGCGGGCGGCGACTCCTTTGCCTATCCACAGCTGCACCGACGCGCGCTCGAGCGGCTGGGGTGTGAAGTTGAGCTGATCGGCCTCGATTACGCGCGGGGCTTGGGCAGACTGCTTGGTCTGCCCACCCTGGCGCCGCGGTTGCGCCGGGCGCTGGCACGCCAGGAGCCCCAGCTGGTCCTGGTGCTGGACGACCTCCCGCTGGCGCCCGATATCATCGGCGAGCTCCGTCGAGTTTCGGTCGCCCGCTGGGTGCTGTGGGCCACCGGAGAAATTCCCCCAGCTCGTCGCCAACGGCTGCACACGATCAGTCCATCGTTCGATGCTCTATTCGTCGCTTCGACAGCCACCCGGGGCTATCTAAGCGGCAACGGATCACCCCAGGTCGTGTATCTGCCGGACGGCTGCGACCCTTCGGTGTGCCGACCGATGCGCTCGAGAGATCAGTTCCGGGCCAACGTTGTCTTCGTAGGCCGGGCGACAGCACATCGGGAGCGTCTCCTGGCCGGTCTCGCGGAGTTTGGTCTCGCGGTGTGGGGTCCCGGCTGGCGAAAAACCCTTCTCCGTGACTACTGCCGCGGCGAGCGGCTCGATCTCGGGAACTACGTTCGCGCGTACGCAGGCGCGACTGTCGCCATGAACATTCACCGCGATGATCCGGCAACGGCGGGAGAGGGATGCAACCGGCGCCTGTTCGAAGTCGCGGCGATCGGGGTGCCGCAAGTCGCCGAGGACTGCACTGATTTGGGACTCCATTTCATTCCCGACCGAGAGGTCATGGTCGGGCGGGACGAGCGGGAGCTGAAAGAGCTGGTGCGCGCATCGCTCCACGACAGCGCGGCCGCTGATGCGGTGGCTGCTGCCGGGCGCCGGCGTGCGCTCACCGAGCACACCTTGATGCACCGGCTGGCCGTGCTGCTCCAGGTGGTGCACGGAGCACGTTCATCGGATCGGACGCCGGAGAGGGTGGCTGCCTCGCCGCCGACATACACGCTTCAGCGCTGACGGCTCGCTCCCACCGCCCTCGTGCCCTCCGACTTGCTGCTGACGTTGGCGTTTCCGCCGATGGGCGGAGGGGTGGCGCGGTGGATGTACGAGATCGCCCGGCGGTATCCCGCCCCGGGCATAGTGGTTTCGACCGCCTCCCATCCCGACGGTGCGGACGTGGACGGCACGCTTCCCAGGCCGGTCGATCGGCTTCCGGTTCCCCCCAAGCGTCTCAAGACACTCCAAGGTCTCCTCCTTTGGGCTCGCCGGTCCGCGGTCCTGGCTCGCTCGCATCGAGCCCGGTTCACGTGGTGCGGTGATATCCATCCCGCTGGCTATCCTGCCAAGTGGACTCTCGAGCGCGTCGGAACGCCCTTCGGCATTCTCCTCCATGGCGCCGATTTGCCGGTTCTGCAGCATCAGGTCCACCGGTCGGCAATGACACGCCGCAGTGCGAGGGCCCTGTTGGGAGCCGCGTCGGTGCTGGTGGCCAACAGCGAGTGGACCCGAGGACTGGCGCAGTCGTTGTTGCGCGAACTAGAGCTCGAGCCTGGGGGCGACCGGATCCGAGTGGTACCGCTCGGCACCGACCCCACGTTTTTCCGGCCGGGAGCGGCTACCGCAGGTGTGCGCGAGCGGTACGGGCTCGAACCGGG
>DATJGL010000152.1:0-17196 GCA_035495075.1 Gemmatimonadales bacterium | reverse complement strand
CAGCCATCTAGGAATCCAGGTCCGCAATGAACGGAAGGTGACGATAGTTCTCGGCGTGATCGAGTCCGTACCCGACCAGAAACGCCGGCGGCGCCCGGAACCCCACGAAGCGAAGCTCCGGGGGACGCACGGGCGCGAGTTGCTTGTCGAGGAGCGCGCAGATTGCCAGGCTCCTGGGCCGCCGCCCGCCTAACAGGCCGAGCAGGCGCTGCAGCGTCCGTCCGCTATCAATTATATCCTCAACGAGCAGGATATGTTTGCCTTCCAGCTTGGTTTCCGGGTCATACAGGAGCCGGACCGTGCCGCTCGAGACCTTGTCGCCACCGTAGGAGCTGGCCACCAGGAAGTCGATCTGGATGGGCCGCTCGATTTTCCGCACGAGGTCGCTCAAGAAAATGAAGCTTCCCTTGAGCAGACCAAGGACGAGCAGATCACCATCGGGATAGGCAGCGGTGACGTCGGCTCCCAGCTCCGCCACTCGTCGCGCGATCTCCCGTTCGTCGTAGACGATCGACTTGATGCTGCGTCCGCCGGTGCGGCGGAGAACATCAGGCGAGCTCAGCGTCGACACGCAGCGCCTCCGCGCCCGGGGCAGGAACGAGACGATCGGAACGGCAAACACCAGGGACCCAGACGACAGCTCCTTCGTGCTCCAGCGCCGGCCATGCGGCCCGCCTGCTTCGTGGAATCCGCGCCTCCTGAAGGCAGCGCACAATCAGGCGTCGGCCCCGCCCACCCAACGGGCTCACTCTCTCGCCGCTCTTGCACGCTCGTACCCGAAGTCGTTCCGGCTCGAACCAGGCAGTCGTTGCCCTGCGCTCCTGCCGAGTCGGCGCGGTGCCAACCTTCCAGGTGAATCGCCACTCCGCCCACTCGGCGACCCCGGCCGGAATGGTCAACTCGAGATCCTCGTTGACCGACTGCAACGTCGCACGGGCCAGCCGCAGCCGATCGAACGACCTCTCGACAACGCATCCGGATTCGAGCGGAACAGATGCTCCGCTGCGACGCTGCCTGACCAGATCTACCACTCGACGAAGCCGAATCGGACCAGCTGAGAAACCGGTTCTTCTGCAAATAGCCATCAGCAAGCACGACAATAGGTTGTCGTCAAAAGTCTCGAGTGCCTTCAGACTAACCGAAGCGCCGTCGGGTTCGGCTCTGAGGTCGAGCTCCAGCATGACATCCAGCAGCGCATCCCAGCCGGCGCGATTCACTCTTGCCTGTTGGGCCACTTCGATCAGCCGATCGGCGACGTCGGGAATCCGCTCAGCCAGTTGAGGCATCACCTGATGCCGTAGCCAGGAACGCAGATGGCTTTGATCAGTGTTGGCCGGGTCGGCCCAGATCGGATGCTCCACTTGGAGCAGATGCCGGGCCAACTCAGCCCGCCGGAAGGGCAGAAGAGGCCGAAGGAGGCGCCCGCGTCGGGGTGCCATTGCAGCCAGCCCGGCGGGTCCCGAGCCGCGAAGGGCTCGCATGAGTACCGTCTCGGCCTGGTCGTCGGCGTGATGGGCTGTCACGATGAACGTCGCGCCTACCTCGCGGCGCATCGCTTCGAGCGCCCGATAGCGGGCCGCTCGCGCGACGGTCTCGCTCGTGCCCGGTCCCAACACGAGGCGCCGCTCGATTGCCGGAACGTTGTAGGCCGTCGCCAAGCCACGGACGGTCGCCGCGACCGTGTCACTCGAAGGGTGAATCCCATGGTCGATGTGACCTACAACGAGGACTAGCCCGCGCTCGGGAGCGGCACCGGCAAGCAGGTCGAGCAGGGCCACGGAATCCGGGCCGCCCGACACCGCAACGAGCAGCTTCGCCGGACTAATCTGCAGCCGCTCCAGCTCGAGGTCGAACGCCGCACGGAGAGACTCGCTTCGATCCATCGCTCCCTCACCCATCGTCGAGGTCGCCTGCCGATAGAACGAACCGGGGAATCTCGGCGTCGAATGCGCTGCCATCGGACCGCACGAAACGGTACGACCCTTCCATGTAGCCGCCGGGCGCTTTGAGAACGATGAAGCTCTGGTACTCGTGAATCTCGCCGGGTCCGATGACAGGCTGCTCCCCGACGACGCCCTCGCCTTCGACCTCCACGTCCTCGCCGATCTCGTCATGGATCAGCCATTTTCGGCTGATGAGCCGCGCGCTGCGGCTTTCGACATTCTCGATCCGCACGTGATAGGCGAAGACGAATCGGTGATGGGCCGGATCCGAGCGGTTCGCGAGATACTCGGGCCGAACCGTGATCCGGATACCGTTGGTCAGCCGGTAGAAGAATCGCGGGGTCGGCTTGGGTCGACTCATGCTCTCGGCCTCCGCTCCCGAACGCCGCCAACGCCGGCCCGCCGGAGAAATCGCTCGGCCAGCTGCTCGAGCCGTTCGTCACCCGTCTCGCGGGCTTCGGTCAGGATCCGCTCGACATGAGGACGCAGGCGGGGCTCTCCGAACACATATCCCGTCGCCGCTTCGGCACTCGCGGAGTCGCCTTCATCCGCGCCGCGCAGCAGGGCGCGCGCCGCCGCGGCGTCATACGCGGGATCGTCGGGGTGCGGGAGGGGGTACCGGGGTGCGTTGCCGCCGGCATCCTCGTCAACAAAGGCGCGCGACATTGGTGGACGCTAAAGGCAGTTCATGCCTCATCCGGTTCCGGCTCACCCGGCTCGTCCAGGCCGAAGCTGGCGGCAAGCTGGCGCAGCGTGACGTCGTCCAACCGGAGCAGCCGTTCACTCAAGGTCCGCACGCCGGCCTCCCGACCCTCGACGGTAGAGAACGTTCGCCCCATGACGGCAACGAGACGCGCGATGAGCTCGACTTTGTACCCGTCGGCATCGGCCGTGTGCATTGGAACTCCGTGAGAGAGAGGCTGGATCAGCGAGCAGCCTCGAGGCATTCCACCACCTCGGCGTCGCTCGTGGGAGAGAAATCGTCATACGAGAGGCTGACGGCGCGGAAGTCGGGCGGCATTTCGAGGCAAACCACATCATCAGCCATCTCGCGGAAGCGGGCCACACTCTCGGGGGCCCCCACTGGAACCGCGACGACGATCCGGGCGGGGCGTTCGCTGCGAACCGCCGAGAGCGCCGCGCGGAGCGTGGCACCGGTAGCGAGACCGTCATCCACCAGAATCACGGTCCGGCCCTCGATCGGCAGCGCCGCGCGTCCTTGTCGGTACGCCCGTTCGCGACGTTCGAGCTCCCGCTCCTCGGCAGCGGTCACCTGTTCGAGATAGGCCTGACTCACCCCGAGCTGGCGCACGATCGGCCAGTCAATGTAGGCTGCGCCGCGCGCGATCGCACCGACCGCCAATTCCTCGTGTCCCGGAGCCCCTAGCTTTCGCACCACGATCACATCCAGGGGAGCGCCAAGGGCGCGGGCGACATGATAGCCGATCGGCACCCCGCCCCGCGGAAGTGCGAGAACGACGGGGTTGCGGGTCCGGAATGGCTCCAAGGCAGCCGCGAGCCGCCGACCTGCGTCCACGCGATCCGCAAAACTCATCGATCCCTCTACCGGCGCGAACCAGACCGGGGTGGACCGCGCCGCGATCAAGCGTCCCGTTTAGGGGCGAGGTTGCGCTCTTCGGCCAGGAGGACCGGATATGGAATAGCGTCTGGCCAGAGGTGCAGGCCCACCCGGTCGCCGTCAACCCAGACTACCCGGGCGCGGAGCGCCAGAGGCCCGGCCGTCTGTAGCTGCAGAGTTCCCTCCACACGCGCACCCAGTGTCGGTTTCGCCGAACCTTCCGGCACCGACACGAGCAGTCCCTCCGCGGAGAGATCGAGCACTTCGTGCACACCTGCCGGGAGCACAAGATGAGGGCGCCCGGAGGGCGGATAATGAATGCGGACGTGGGAGCGAGTGTTATCGGTTCCCATGGAGAGCTGGCCTCTGGCTCAGAGTGCGATGATTGCGCTTCAGGCGCAAGGCCGGTGCATCAGGTCTGCAGTCCGCTCCGCGCCGCGGTCTCAAACGTTGCCGGACGGTCGCGATGTCCCCCCTGGATGGTGCGAAGCTGCCGCAGCCGGCCCGCCGCCTCGAGGAGGATATCATCGGTCTTGCAGAAGACGAATCTGACCTGCGTTCGACCGTTCGCCGGGTCGTGGTAGAAGCTCGAACCGGGGACCGGGGTCACCCCTACTTCGCGTGAGAGCCACACCGCAAACTCGGTGTCCGGAAGGTCGCTCAGCTCGGAAAAGTCGGCGAGGATGTAGTAGGCCCCCTCGGGGGGAACGCAACGGAAGCCGGCTTCGCTCAGTGCATCCGACAAGAGCCCGCGCCGGGCGAGATACGACTCGGTTAGCCCCTGATAGAACCGTTCGTCGAGGCGATCGAGCGCGACCGCAATCGCTTCCTGCAGGGGCGCCGGCGCACCGACCGTGAGAAAATCGTGCACCTTCCGGATCGCGTCGGTGATTGCCTCCGGCGCCAGGGCCCAACCGATTCTCCAGCCGGTCACGCCAAACGTCTTCGAAGCCCCGCTGATCGTGACTGTTCGGCCCGCCATTCCGGGAAGTGTCGCCAGGGGGATGTGCGTTCCCTGATAGACCATGTGCTCGTAGATCTCGTCGGTCACCGCGAGGCAGTCGTGTTGGACGCAGAGATCGCGAATGGCCTCGAGTTCTTCGCGAGTGAGCACGCGTCCGGAGGGATTGCTGGGCGTGTTCACCACGATCGCACGCGTGCGGGGGGAGAAGGCCGCGGTCAGGCGCTCCAGGTCGAGCGGCCGCCCCGGTTCCAACGGCACGAAAACCGGTCGCGCATCGGACAGTATCGTGTCGGGCCCGTAGTTCTCGTAGAACGGCTCGAAGATGATCACCTCATCGCCGGGGTCCACCACGGCGAGCAGCGTCGCCATCATCGCTTCGGTGGCGCCGCAGGTCACTGTCATCTCGCGCTCCGGATCGATGGTGAGCCCGTACCACGATTGATACTTGCGTGCCAGGGCCTCCCGCAGTCGCTGGGCTCCCCACGTGATCGCGTATTGATTGATGTCGCCCCGAATCGCTTCGGTGGCCGCGGCCTTGAGCAGCTCCGGTGCGGCAAAGTTGGGGAAGCCCTGGGCCAGGTTGATCGCCCGGTGCTCACGAGCGAGACGGGTCATGCCCCGGATTACTGATTCTCGAAAGCCGTGGGTCCTGCGTGCGGTGGTCATTCTTGGAAGATACCACGCGCAACGAGACCCTGGGCCCCTCACGGGGACGGCGGCGCCGAGTCGCGCGCTCCGCGCCAGGGATAGATCTCGCAGTGGGCGCCCTGGGCGCTATACAGCACACAGAACGCACCCGGACGGCCCCAGCGACGCACCCACTCCGACATCTGCGCCCGATCGCCTGACGAGAAGCGAGGGGCCGGTTCGGGATCGTCGGTTGAGCGGATGTGAGTGTGCACAGTGCCGATCCAGCGTGGCGGACCGCACTGAGTCAGGGACGGCTCGCCCTCGGCAGTGAGCGAGTCCGCTCTGGCGGCGACCACAGATTCGGCCCCCGAAACCCACACCGAATCATGCTCGACACGGCCGCTTAGGCACGCGACCCGTTCCGCTCGGGCGGCCACGCTCGATTGCCAGAGCGCACTGAGCGCTAGACGAGCCGTTTCTTCGACTATCCACGTAGGCAGCTGCGCCGGTGCCGCTCGAGGGACACCTGCAACCAGAGCGACCAGCAGGAAGGATCTACCACGCGATGTCGGGTGCACCACGAAAAATATTCTTGCCGCGCCGGTCCGCGGACTCATCTGGGTCACGATGCGGTTGTGATGTGGAGCGCGTCCGTCTTATGCCCTAGGGATTAGCGACAATTCGGCCTTTAAGGTCTCTTGCCGAGCCCACGCGCAATTACTACCCTGACACCACGGTTTGCTCAGATCAACGCCTTTTCTTTCGTGGAGGCTCGCATGGCGTGGGATTATATCGAGGGCAAGTGGAAGGAGATGCGGGGGAAGGTTCGGGAGCGGTGGGGCAAGCTCACCGATGACGACCTGGACGTGATCGCGGGCAAGCGGGACCAGCTCGTGGGCGTCCTGCAGCAGCGGTACGGACTGGCCCGGGACGAGATCGACCGCCAACTCGACGAATTCGAGCGCAGCAATATGGCGACCAGTGGCCCGTCGGCTCGGTAGGTTGGACGGCCATCCACTCCTTCAGGAGCGCATCCATGCTCTGGACCATCTTCGTCATCCTGCTCGTACTGTGGGCGCTCGGTATGGTGAGCTCCTACACGCTGGGCGGGTTCATTCACATTCTCCTGGTCATCGCGCTGGTCATTCTGCTCATCAACCTGCTTTCGGGGCGGTCTCGACCAGTGGTGTAGCCTGACCCGTGTCGAAGTATGACACGACGATGCAGCACCCACGAGCGCCGGTTCTTACCGGCGTTCGTGTCTCCAGCCGGTGACGTGCGGGGCCCTCCGATATTGCGCCACGTCACTACGCGCCGTTCCGGTGCACTGACGCGAGTGTGGTGCGCAAGTAAAGTGAGTGCTGTCACGGCAGCGGCGGCGTTGAGCGGACACTCTGCAATGAGGCACGGCGCCTTCTTCGACGGCGGCCGACGGCCGCCACGATTCGAGGTGATGAGATGACGAGCTCGATAACGCCGATTCGGATCGCTCCAATCTCGGACCGCATGATTCAGCGCAGGCGGCGCCGGCCTCGTATACCGCTGGGGCTCATCGCATGCGAAGTGCTGTCACTGGCGGCGTTGTGCGGCGTCCTGGTTTCGTTGGCAGGACAGGCAGGGGTGCCCAGATTGAGCGGCTTCCTCGTCGGCTGGCCCGATCTGCGCGACGCACACGCGGCGTGTAGTCAGTTCGTGCAGCAATCAGCGATCGGGAGAGGCGTGGCGACCACCACGGCCGCCCGCGAGATCGGAGGCTGGCGATGGCTCCGCCTCGACGACGGTCGTTTTCGCATTCTCGGCACGCTCGAGCGCCCAACCGGGTCGGGCCTGCGCCGCACGCGATATCAGTGCGATCTGTCGCCGCTCAATTCCGAGGGGCGCTGGCGGGTAGACAGCCTGGCGATTTCCCGCGAGGACGTCAGCGGGCTAACTGCGCTGGCTCCGTCAGGGACGATTAGGGAAGGCTCAGCGGATCGGTAACCGGAGGCCGGTCGGCCCGTGCTTTGGGCTCGAGTAGCCGGCCCCAAAACTCGTTGTATGGGTGTACTTGGAGGACGGGGCGCCCGTCGGCTTCCATCGGACGGCCCTCATTTGCCCAGGCAAACAGCCCCCCCGCAAGATCGTACACCGAGTGAAAGCCCTGGCGCCGCAGCCACTGGGCAACGCGCGCGCTGCGATATCCAACCGTGCAGTAGACCACCACGCCTGTATCGCGCGGGAGTGCGGAGACGGTGCGGAGGCTGGGCGTTCTCGGGTCGATCCGAATCGCCCCCTTCAGATGACTTACTGCGTACTCCGGCGCCGTTCTCGCATCGAGGAGGACCGGCCGGGCGCGCGAGGAATCGCTGCGCCAGCGAGCCAGTTCGTCCGAGTCGACCCACTCGACCGTAGGGAATTTCCGGGCCGTGAGTCGTTGAACCGCACCAAAAGCCAGGGACCGACCGGCACCGAAGATGATTGCCGCCACGAGCAGCAGTGGCAGGACCACTACCAGCGTCGCGATGAGCACCCATCGCCCGATCGACGGCCGTTGGATTCGCTGCCAGCGACCAACGTCCTCCTCGTCGTCCATCACGAGCGATATCCTGGAACGGGTCTTTCAACATGACTGGAACCCGGCAGCGGGCGCAATCCAGGCTCGAGGCTAACCGCCTAGGCAAGCGCGCCCACGCCGGCGACTTCTACCAGGCGGGGACCCTTCTTGGCCAGCGCTCGATGGATGTGGTCCACGTGGGCCTGCCCGTGACGTCCATCCGCGAACGCAAACCCGAGCTTGGCGCCGCGTGCAAGCCTCCCTCCGGGCGGGATAAAGAAACGGGCTCGCCAATCACCGTCCCCCAACACCTCTACGGTGACGTCGGCGCGCTCGAGTAGCGTTTCGCCGTCACGGTCGATGCGGGCAACGTACGTCGGCATGGGTCTCACGTGGGCAGCGGGAGACGGAATACTAGGAGCCGCGGTGGCCCGCGCCAGTGTCCCCCGACCCACGCCCAGTCGGCAGCCTGCCTTCGTGAGGTGGGTCACAATCGCGGCCGATTCGGCTTCTTGCCGGGGCGTAATGAACCGGTCCCGGGTGCGGCTGCAACCAGGATCAGGGTACGACGACTATGGAGAGCTACTGCGTTACAGTGATCGTCCCCACGAATCCCGGATACACCGACGGTGGGTGGATCGAGCAATGGTACGGGAACGTACCCGTTGACGAGAAGGTCATCTGGAACGTCCCCCCCGAAGGGTTGAGAGGTCCGCTATCCCAGACCCCCATATCGCTCGTCGTTGTATGAGCAATGGGGTCGTTGTTGGTCCAGCGTACGGTACTACCCACCTTCACAGTCACGTTGGCCGGCGTGAACGTGAAGTTCTGGATGGTGACATCGGTGACCGCGCCGCTGGATCCGCCCCCACCGGTTGGCGTTTGGACGACTGGTCCCGTCGTATTGTTGCTGCTGCACGAGGCCAGAAAACCGAGCAACAAAACGTTTCCGAGTATGCCGAGAGCTCTCATCCGTACCCTCCCTTGGTCGCGGGGGAGGTGGGCAACACGCAACACGCGGTCATGCGGATGGCAATGGGGCCGATCCCCCTCTGAGTGCTAGGACGACCGGCGCCGCGGCCCGAACCACACGTCACATTGTCGCGGCGGCGGCTTGGATCCGGCTGCCACGCGGCACACGAGCCCTGCAATGCCCAACAGTTGTTTGAACGGTGAACACCAGTCCGACCGCTAGCGCGCAGAGTCAGCGCCGGCCCCGCGAGTAGTGCTGTCGGCCCGCTCACAGGTCGCGAACATGTTGAGCGATTCCCATTCGACACTCCCCTGGACCGGCGGCATGGATAGCGTCAGTCGTTGGTTTGGCTGAATGACGGTGTCGATTGCCTGAGTCGGCTCGTGGTACTTGTTGAAGAGGTCCTGGTACGCTGCATGAAGGACGACCTGGCCAACGGGATAGGTCGCCTTGTTCTGAACTATGACTTGAGGCGCCTTCCCGGTCAGATAAACCCGCCGGATGTCGAGCGGACAGTCGCCGCTCGGGCTGGCCCCACACCGCGCCCCGACGATCATGGCCATGCCGGCAGCAGTGGGGAGAAAGCGATACAGGAGCCGCCGCGCGGCGGAGTTGAATGCCAAGTCTTGCCCTGACGAGGTGCCTTCATCAAACAGCAGCATCAGCTTACTCCGGGCGAGATCGCCAGAATACAAGCCCCACGACACCCGCGACCCGGCAGCGTCGTGGCAGCTGAACTTAGGGGACTGTTGACCGCAGAAAAGTAAGGGCGGTTTGTCTCGAACTAGTTACCCGAGGCCGCGTAGCTTACTGAGAGGCGACTGACGGCAACTTTCAGGGTGTTTGGACCAGTCGTGCGCTCCCTGGCTGGGACGGGCTGTCGCCGCAGGCAAGGCAGTAGCGCAATAGAGCGGCGAGTGCGACCGCGCGACGAGCCTGCAGAACTCCCTGGTCCTGGTCTCTAGATCGTAACGCCCCTCGGTCAAGCGCCGGTCAACCACGACATCGCCAAGCCCCGGCTCTGCCCTTGAACCAGGCCGTCGGTTCGCCTCAGGTTGGCTGGACGGCAGTACTCTGTTACCACAGTGTTATGACTTCATTGTGTGCGGACGTAGTGCACGGCAGGGCGCGCGGTGCCGGCCGCGAAGCGGCTGTACGATGCGACTCTGACGGAGCCTAAATGAAATGAGTGGAATGAGTGAAAGCCACACGCCACGATCGGGTGACGAGGGCGTGACGCTGGCCCGGCTCAAGCGTCTTGTGGAGCGGTATCCGGCCCTCAGTTTCGCGCTCACCCCTATGCGGTTGAAGATCGCAGCCTCGTACTACGCCTCTGCTGCAGGAGCGGTCGCGCGATGGCTGCTTCGCTCGCGCGAATACACGAATTTTACGTACGACTACTCGGCGGCCAGCCTCGAGTACCTCGCGCACCACCTCGCGCTGGTGACAGGTTGTCCCGTCGGGGCGTTGCGAGCCTATTTGGCCGAGCCGAGCGAGAACGCGGAACTCAACCGAACGGTACGCGAGCAGGGCGCAGCGAGCGACTGCCGGGCTGTGCTGGACCGAGACGTACGCCTCGGGAAACAAAGGATTTGGTACGCCTTGGCCCGGGCCCTGAAACCTGGGCGCGTTGTCGAAGCTGGAGTGGGCCCGGGACTTGCGGCCGTGGTGCTGGCGGAGGCGCTCCTCAAGAACGCGGGTGAAGGCAACGGCGGTGAATATCTCGGGATTGACCGAGACCCTCGCGCGGGGGTCCTACTTGGGACTAGGCAGCGCTCAGTTGCCGGGATCATCCACGGAGATTCGGTGAGCACTCTGCAAGACCTGGGACAATCGGTGGACCTCTTCATCACCGACAGTCATGTGTCACCGGACGTGGAATACGCTGAGTGCCGGGCAGTCGATCCCTGGCTGACCGAGCGGGCCGTCATAGGCACGACCGTGACCACCCGACTCCCGGCCTTCGCGGAGGAAACCGGACGCGCCTTTTTCGGCTTCAAGGAGGAGCCCCGCGATCACTGGTACCCGGGCCAATGGATTGGCCTCGCTTTCCGGCCCTTACCCGGCGGCGTGCCTCGCTGATGCGATTGCCGCGTGCGGTAACGGGGAGGATGGGGCGGCTCCCAATCGGAGCCTGGCTTGCGCGTCTCGAGGCTGCCCGACAACCTGCCGCATCACGCCCTGCAGCACTCGTGCTCCTTCGGGTAGACGACTACCCCCACTGGAGCGTCCCGACCGATCAATTTCGTCGGTTCCAGCAGCTCATGTCGGACGAGGGCGTGGCATTCCTCCTTGCGGCGACGCCGTTTCTCGCCTCCGATCCTCTCTCGCCCGTCTCCGAGGCGCGCCCCCAGGAGGCTACCGAGTGGGACTGGCTGGCTGAAAAGGTTGATCGGGAGCAGGTCGAGGTCGGCTTGCACGGAGCGACCCACCGTACTCGGCAGCTCGAGTTCCACTCCGAGTTCCATGACATGCGCCCCGACGAGGCCCGCGCCGTCATCGCTCAGGCCTGGCAGTTTCTCTCCCGCACGGGTTGCCATCCGATCGCGTTCGTGCCGCCGTTCAATCGGTTTCCGCCCGAACTCTGGTCGGCACTACCTGACGAGTGCCGCATTCTGTGCCTCGGGCCTGAAAGCCTACTCGACGTGGCCCCCCATCCCCCGGTCGGCATTCGGCGTGGACGCACCGTGGTACTCTCCCTGCCGCCGTTTTACGGCCGCGCGGCGCACATCCTGGCAGCCCTCGATCGAGGAGATCTGCTCGACCGTCCCGGCATGGTGCTGCCCATCACGCTGCACTGGACGTGGGAGCTGGACGACGATTTTGTCGCCGTGCGGCGGCTCGCCCAGCGCCTAGCGGGCCGGGTTGGATCGTGGCGCTCGCTCGAACAGTCAATGGCTCCCGACAACTCAAACGCGGCGACCCACACTCCATCAGCGTCGAGCGGGGCGATCCAGCGCACCGGGCAACCCAACGATGCAAGGCCACGTCGAGTGGTTGTGTTCTCGCGCGTCACCGAGGGGCACGGTGCCGGGGGCATGCAGCGGCATCTGACGTGGCTACTCAGCTGGCTCAGGAGCACAGGTGAGGACGTCACTGTGGTCACGACCCGCGGCGGAACGCTCCCCGCGGACGCCGGCGTTCACACCATCGAGATCCCCGGCACCCGGCCCGGCCGCTATACCCGAGCTTGGTGGCGTGGGACGAGCAGGCTGGCGAGCGAGCGGGTAGTTCGTGAGTGCGACCTGGTGCTCAGCGAGGACGGTGGAGGCTGGGGAGCAATCGATGCGTTACGACGGTTGGCGCACCGACCGCCTATCGTGATGTTCCGTCACGGCACCACCCTGCTCAACCTGCGGCAGACCTTACCGCCGCACGGGCCTCGCGCCGTGGGCTCGATGGCTCTCTCCCTGCGCGACTGGTTCCGGCATCCGCGTCGTCTGAGCCGATACGTCGATCTCATGCTCTGTATTTCGGAGCCCATTGCCGCGAGCGCGCGATCCGAGGGCGCGGGGCCCGACACGGAGATTCGCGTGGTGCCGCTGGGAGTGGACCTGCGCGACTTTCGACCCGCCGCCGATCCGGGACCGGTGCGCGCCGCACTCGGCTTGAGCCCTGAGCTGCCGACTTTGCTGTGGGTCGGTCGAGACGTCCCCGGCAAGCGGGTCGAGCTTGCATTGGACGTCTTCGACCGGCTTCTGAATCGGGGGGTGGCGTGCCAGCTCGCGCTAGCGGTGGCGAACCCGCGTGGTTCCACGCTCGCCGCGGTGGAGGGACTCCGCCGGCGCTATGGCTCACGAGTGCAGCTTTTCGCTGATGCCGATGTGACCCGGATTCGATCGCTCGAGCAGGCCGCGAGCGTATTCCTGTTCTCTTCGGTCCTGGCAGAAGCGGTGCCAATCGTGATCCTGGAAGCGCTCGCGTCGGGCGTGCCCGTGCTGGCGACACCGACCGGCTCGCTACCCGATCTCGCCGTGTTCCGGGCCCGCCCCGACTGGCTGGTGACGCCCGATGGAGTCGACACATGGTCGGACCGGGCGGCGGCGATGATGAGCGGCGCCGACGCCGAGAGCGCCCGCCGCGAAGCACGGGCAATCGCCGAGAGCTGCTACGACCTGGCGGTGACCGCGCGCTCCACGGTCGAGGCTATTGACCAACTGGCCGACCGATGGGCGCGGGCACACGCCTGAGACGAACCGGGTGCACACGGCGAGCATCATGAAGCCTCATCGGCAGGGCAAGGACGCACTCTCGACCCCCATGCTGCGCTAAGAAAGCCCACCGTGGACGGTACCTCTCGTGGTCCTGTCTGAAGCCACCCATCACCATTTCCAGCATCCTCCACAGCTGCGCTTGGACGCCGTAGCTAGGGTGTAGGTTTAGCCCGTGGAGCAGGTCAGCTTGCACACCTGACATGACGAAGGAGGCAGCCATGAGCACCACCGCAACCCGTACTAAGGACGCGACCACCGACGCGCGCGTCGGGAAGGTCGACATGAAGCTCGAGGTCGTCACCATACCCGTCTCGGATGTTGACCGCGCCAAGGAGTTCTATGGGGGTCTCGGCTGGCGGCTCGACGCCGACTTCAGCAGCGGCCGTGACCGCGCGGTCCAGTTCACGCCTCCTGGCTCCCAGTGCTCGATTCACTTCGGAAAGAACGCCACGCCCGGGTCCGCCCAGGGCGTGTTCCTGATCGTCTCCGACATCCAGGCTGCGCGCGACGAGCTGGTGGGGCGCGGCGTCAAGGTGAGCGAAATATTCCATTACGCCGCCGGCCCCGCTCCCTTCGGCGGCCAGGTCAGCGGCATCGCGCCTGGCCACGTCAGCTACGGCTCGTACGCGACGTTCAGCGACCCGGACGGCAACGGCTGGGTGTTGCAAGAGATCACGACCCGGTTCCCGGGGCGTGTGGCCGGCGACACGACGTACTCGTCGGTGAGCAACCTGTCGCAGGCGCTGCGGCGCGCGGAGGCTGCCCACGGCGAGCACGAGAAGCGCACCGGGCAGCGGGACGCGAACTGGCCTGACTGGTACGCGTCGTACATGAGGGCGGAGCAGGCGGGGACGGAGTTGCCGACCTGAGCTGGCCGAGCGCGGCACGTCAACACCGACCAGTGAAGGAGTCCATCCATGCGCCCTGACGTCGCGCCCGGAGGCACTTTTCCCGACTACGAGCTGCCCGATCACACCAGCACGCCACGCAGGCTGAGCGAGCTGCAGGGCGACGACCCGATGATCCTCACGCTCGCGCGCGGCCACTACTGCCCGAAGGAGCACCAGCAGCATCTGGAGCTCGCAGCGTTCTATCCCAAGATCGCCGTGGCGTACACCGGGATCGCCACCATCTCCACCGACGACCACCACCGGAGCCAGGAGTTCCGGGCGTCGGTCGGCGCCCAGTGGCCCTTCCTCTCCGACCCCGGCCGGACGGTGCAGAAGGACCTCGACATCCAGGAGTACACCGACCCCGAGAACGATCCGATGATTCCTCACACGCTGGTGCTCAAGCCCGGCCTCGTGATCCACCGCATCTACATGGGCTACTGGTTCTGGGGCCGCCCGTCGGTGGTGGACCTCTGGCACGACCTGCGGGAGGTGACGCGGGAGATCCGCCCCGACTGGGACCTGAGCACGGCCGGACTCCGGAAGAAGTGGGACGCGGGCGACTTGTCGCCCTTCCACGGGTGGAACAAGCGGCCGGGTCAGAAACCGGCCCCGGCTGGACGAAAGGAGGAACGATGACCGCCACATCCACAATCGCTCCGGCCCTCCATGCGCCGGCGCTGCTCGGGCAAACCGTGGTCGTGATCGGCGGCAGCGCGGGGATCGGACTCGAGACGGCCCGGCGCGCGCGCGAGGAGGGTGGCAAGGTGATCCTCACCGCGCGCGACCCGGATCGCTTGCACCGCGTTGGCGTCGAGCTCGGGGCCGGCATCGCGGCCTTCGACGCCACCGACTTCAAACGGCTCGGGAGTTTCTTCGACGAGCTGCCCACGCCGATCGACCACGTGCTGGTCACGGGACCGGGTCCCTACTACGCGCCGCTGGCGGAGTTCGACGTCGAGAAGGCACGCCGCGACGTCGACGCCCATCTCCTGCTGCCGCTTCAGGTCGCTCGGAACGCCGTGGGCAAGGTTCGCCCGGGAGGGACCCTGCTCTTCATGGGCGGCACCGGTGGCCGCCGCACGGCGGTGGGTCTCTCGTTCATCTCGGCGCTCACGGCCGCGCTACCCGCACTGACCAAGAACCTGGCGCTCGAGCTCGCGCCGATCCGCGTGAACCTGATCGCGGCCGGGTTCGTGGACACGCCGCTGTCGGCGGCGATTCTCGGCGACCAGCTGGACGCGCGTCGCGAGCAGCTCCACAGGACGCTGCCGATCCGACGCGTCGTCAGCCCGGCCGACATCGCCGCACTGGCCATCCACCTCATGACCAATACGGCGCTTACCGGCGCGACCTTCGACATCGACGGCGGCCAGCAGCTCGTCGAGGGGTGAGGGCACGTATGGGCGTCGGGTCGTTGAGCGCTAGGGCGGCGGGGCTCGCGATTGTCTGTCGTGAAGGGACGTATCGAGACGGGCCGCCGTCGCAGGCAACGCCAGCAAGTGTCGGTAGAGCCGGTCCGCCACCCACTCGTTACCCAGCTCTCCGTAGTGCCCGCTCGCCCCTCCCGGGCGCACCGGCGGCGCCTTGTAGAAGAGCCAGGCGATCGAGTCCCGGGGCATGGCCCGAAGGTCCTCGACCAGGTCTACGAAGACAAACCCTCGTTGCACTTCCGCCAGTCTGAGCCAGCGACGCCAGCGATGGGAGGCGCTACCGCTCCAATCGCCCTGAGTCGGTAAGAACAACACCACCAGAATGCTTCCCTTGGCGCGGTTCACACTCGTGAGATCGGCAAACACGCGGTCGGCTACCTGCCAGGTAGCGCTGTCTGCCGCTGCGGAACCCGAGGGTTTAGGGTCGGGCGCAAAGCGGGTGTGCAGTGTCTCCGCAAGCTGAGCGACGCGGAGCTGCGTGAGTGCGGGACGCTTCTGGTGGAGGAAGGCGACGAGACGGGGCATGCGATAGGACCATCTCGGAACTGGCACGTTCCCTACCCGGAGAGAATCGCCTTCCAACGCCAGCACCGGTTTGGCGTATTCCCCTCCCCCCGAGGGAAAGTTCCGCAGCTGCATGCGTTGGAAGTCGTCCACGATAACAGCGAAGACCTGGAGGTCATGGTCCAGCGCTTGGCCGTCCCGCTTGTACCAGAGGTAGACCTGGTCCACCCCGTACCCGCCCTGGCCCATGTTGACCGTCTCGAGGCGGGGATGCTTGCGTTCGAGGACCGCGCACCAGGCGTGCTCGTTGTCGACATCATAGCCGAGCGTGAACGAGTCGCCCGAGCAGATGAGGCGAACCCGCCCTGGGGGCACGGCGGTGGTGAAGTCGTGGTCGTTACGGAAGCCCTGCGCGTTAGTGCGAAAATAGATCCCGTGACCGTACAGGTCCCGATCGCGGAATCCGCGCCGGTTCACCCAGCCGAGCAGCGTATCGTAATCCGTGTGGGCCGCGGGAAGGACGTCCACCACCGGCCTCGACAAGTCGCGCGCGAACAGGACGAAACTGCTCGCGCCCTCGAGCAGCAGGAGGGCGAGGATCGGAATGCCCACCAGGGTGATGCCCCAGAAAAGGAGTGACTTCCAGAGGGGCAGCGACCGGTCTGTCATCGGTTCGGTCTGGCGAACACGTCGGATCGCTCTACGAAGCAATACATCGTGAGCGACCGCGTACGGCGGCACAGAGATAGGCGACGACGGGAGCCCCGATCCACCAACCCTCCATGCAAAGGTCCTGGGGAGACTTACCGATTTGGCGGTTCAGGATCTTTCGCCACCTTCCATTAGGTGGGCGACGAATAGGAGGACGACGACCGATCCATTGAAAGTGCAGCCCGGGAAGAAGATTCAGCGCGAAGAACGCATCCGAGTGGGATGCAGGGGGTTGCGACGATAGCAGGGGAGGACTCGAACCCTCGACCCCGGCATTATGAGTGCGTCACCCCCAGAGGAGGGAATCTGGGCCTCACAGGGAAAACGCGCCATGATGCGCCATGTTGCGCCGCTCCACAGCCACCGGCGCGCCTGGCTCCGGGGTCACCGAGAGGCTAGATAAAAGAGTGATGCTGACGGGGAGGAAGTGAAATGGACCCTATGGTTCCCATCTCGTTTATCGTGATCGTGGCCATCGTAATGGGCGGTCTGGTCAAGATCGCACGCCACTGGCGGGCGGGGACCCAGCCACAGAGCGCTGCCTTGGAAAGTCGACTTGAGGCAGTAGAACAGGAGCTCGCCGTGCTACAACAGCACTTAAGCGAGACGCAAGAACGTCTCGATTTCGCCGAGCGGATCCTGGCCCAACCCCCAGAATCGAAGCGCCTGGGCGCATCAGAATAGATGATGCTGACCGGATGGCCTCGAAGCCTGGGTGACCAAGGAACGGCGTGACCTGTCCTCCACGTGGATGGTCCTCCGGTGGCTCTAACCTCCAAACCCGGAGGTTGCGCGTCAAAGTGGCGCCAGGTGACTGCGCTC
>DATJGL010000151.1:0-6645 GCA_035495075.1 Gemmatimonadales bacterium | reverse complement strand
GCCGCGTATCCGCCGCCGGGCCTGCGGGGGCAGCGGCTTCGAGCGTGGACGTTCGCCCACCACATTGTCCCCGGTCTCGACGGCGCTGCGCCGCGGGCATCCTCGCTACGCTGGGATGCCTTTCCACCCTGGCAGCTGGGCCGGCCCTGGCGCAGGCCGGGGCCGACGGCGAGTGGACCATGCCCGCAAAGGACTACTCCTCGACCCGCTTCAGCAACCTCACTCAAATCACGTCGGCCAACGCGACGCGGCTGCGCCCCGTGTGGACATTCTCCACTGGCGTCCTGGCGGGCCACCAGGGGCAGCCGTTAGTGGTCAGGAACACGATGTACGTGGTCACTCCGTGGCCCAACGTGCTCTACGCGTTCGACCTCACGCAGGAGGGCTATCCACTCAAGTGGAAATACCGTCCCGACGTGAGCCCGAATGCGATCGGGGTTGCGTGCTGCGACGTAATCAACCGAGGCGCGTTCTACGCCGACGGAAAAATCATCTACAACCTCCTTGACGGGCACACGGTCGCCGTGGACGCAGAGTCGGGGAAGGAGGTGTGGAAGACCACGATCGCTGACGTCGGGGAGGGCGAAACGACGCCGATGGCGCCCTTCGTCGTCAAGGATCGGGTCATCGTCGGCGCCTCCGGCGGCGAGTTCGGCATCTATGGCTGGGTGAAAGGACTCGATCTCAAGACCGGCAAGGTAGTCTGGACCGGGCAGAACCTCGGCCCGGACGCCGAGGTCCTCGCCAAGCCCGGCACTTTCAAGCCGTTTTACGACAAGGGCACCGAGCTGGGGAAGTCGAGCTGGCCGGACACGGCCTACAAGATCGGAGGTGCTCCGGTGTGGGGTTGGATGTCCTATGACCCCCAGCTGGACCTGGTGTACTACGGCGTTGGGAACCCGTCGCCCTACAATCCCGAACAGCGGCCCGGTGACAACAAATGGACGGGGAGCGTCCTCGCACGCCGCCCTAGCGATGGGTCGCTGATCTGGGCGTACCAGTTCACCCCCCACGACAACTGGGACTATGACGCCGTCTCCACCATGATTCTGGCGGACATCAAGGTCCGCGGCCGGGTGCGGAAGGCGTTGGTCACCTTCAACAAGAACGGCTTCCAGTACACGCTGGACCGCGCTACCGGTGAAGTGCTCGCCGCCACACCGTACGTCCAGGTGACCTGGGCCAAAAGCATCGATCTAAAGACCGGCCGCCCGGTGCTGGATTCCACCAAGCAGACCGGAGCATCCAAGGGGAATGTGAAGGGTGTCTGTCCCAGTCTCGAGGGCGGGGTCAGTCCGGCCTCTCCGGCGGCGTACTCGCCGAAGACCGGACTGTTCTACACCTCGACCAATAACATGTGCATGGAGTTCGCGGCGGTCCCGGCCCAGCACATTCGCGGCACGCCCTTCATCGGGGCGGGCAGTCCCTACCAGGCCGGGCCCGGAGGCCATCTCGGCGCGTTCATCGCTTGGGATGCGAGCACCGGAAAGAAGGTGTGGGAGAATAAGGAGCGCTTTCCGAATTGGAGCGGGGCGCTGGTCACGGCGGGTGACGTGGCGTTCTATGGAACGCTCGACGGTTGGTTCAAGGCGGTGGATGCGAAGACCGGCAAGCTCCTCTCCAAGTTCAAGGTCGGCTCCGGAATCGTGGGCAACCCGATCACCTTTCGTGGCCCTGATGGCAAACAGTACGTGGCGGTCTACGCTGGCATTGGGGGCGACTGGTTCCTGCTCGCGGGCGACGTCCGTTCCGACGATCCCGCGGACGTGCGCCCGCCGTCCGACCCCTACAAGGACATCGGACGGTATACCAGCCAGGGCGGCATCGTCTGGATCTTCGGCCTCTGACGGAGTGAAAGAAAGCCATGCCAACCACCAGACGCGTGTTAGCGATGATCGCGGGCGCTGTCGTCGCGGCGGCTGCCTGCAAAGCGGGGCGAGAGACCAAGGTCCAGAGCACCGAGCCGGGGGTCAATGCCGAGGACCGCATCGCCGCCGGCGGCGTTCTCCCAGCCCCCAACGCGCTCGTCGCTCCGCGTCCAGCCAACCTCAGCCCGGACGCCGGCGCCAACCTGTTCAGCTCGATGAACTGCGACGGCTGTCACGGCGGCGGCGCCATAGGATGGGTCGGGCCCAGTCTAGTCGATGGCCGCTGGCGCTATGGCGGATCGAACGAGGAAATATTCACCTCGATCTACTACGGGCGACCAAAGGGAATGCCGGCCTACGGCGGAGTCATCGGCACCGACGGGGTATGGATGCTGGTCACATACATAAAGTCTCAAACTCCTCCACCGGTGGTTCCGACCACATCGTGGTTGCCCGGTGGCACCGCAACGGCCGAGGAAAAGGCTTCTCCGGCACCAGCCGCGCAATTCGAGTCGTCAGTGGCGCCGGACCAGATGCCGGCAAAGTACGGCTGCACCGCGTGTCACGCTGTGGACCACAGGGTTGTCGGGCCGTCCTTCGAGAATGTCGCCGCCAAGTACCGGGGCAAGGATGCGGAGGCCACGCTCGTCGAGAAGGTGAAGAATGGCGGATCCGGAGTCTGGGGCCCGATTCCGATGCCTCCAAACCCGCAGGTGCCCGACCCGAACCTGCACGCCGTCGTCAAGTGGATTCTGACGCTGAAGTAGTCGCGGCGAGAAGCCATTTCAGGCGGAATATCGGCGCCATTTTGAAGATCGCGAGCGATCCCCCCGGAGACTCGTCAACTCACATTACAGTGGGAGGGGGTTCCGATGCGCACGACATCGACTGTGTTACTGGCATCGATTCTTCTGCTCGGCGCGGCCGGTCGTCCGCAAGCAAACCCGCCGGCGGCGAGCCGCATCGCCGCGGCCGAGCTGGCCGGCGAGTGGCGCGCTCAGCTGCAATTCACCAGTGGCGCGTTCGCCTCGATTAAAGACCTGGAGTTCATGTACGTGTTCAACCAGGGCGGTACCATGACGGAGTCATCGAACTACGACGCTTCTCCGCCCGTGCCGCCGGCATACGGGATCTGGCGGAAGGTCGGGATCCGGGAGTTCGAGGCCAAGTACGAGTTCTTCGTTACCAAGGCTCCCGCGGCAGTCGATGAGATCGCCAAGGGCGGAGGGTGGGGTCCTGCGGGCCGCGGCGTGTTCGTGGAACGGATCACGCTGTCCGAGGACCGCAAGTCGTTCACTTCGAAGATCAAGTACAACCAGTTTGATACCGCGGGTAAGCCAGCCGAGGGCGGCGGTGAGGCCACGGGGAAGGGTGTAAAGCTGGTGTTCTAGCTGTTATTGGTGAGGACTTAAGTGTTCGATCCGAAGGCCGCGCCAGCCTCGGTTGATCGGGAGCAACTACGTACACAAGACTGCGATCAATAACCAACCAAGTGCGTTGCGGCCGAATGTGCCATTGCGCGCATGGCACCGAGAGCCTGGCTTACAGAATGTAGTGAATGCAGGAGGCGAAAGCGCCTTCTAAGCGCCGCAACTGCGGTATCCCGTGGCACAGGCAGATCCATGACGTTGGCACCTCAGCCAGCGACCATCCCGCACCAGTTGGCAGACGTCCTGAGCGAGCGTTACTCCATCGAGCGTGAGCTCGGGCGGGGCGGCATGGCGATCGTCTATTTAGCTCACGACGTGCACAATCGCCGGCAGGTGGCCATCAAGGTCATGCGACCGGAGGTCGCCAATGCACTCGGCGCCGAGCGGTTCTGCCGTGAAATCGAGATCGCTCGTTCGATGGCACACCCGCTGATTGTGCCGCTCTATGAGTCCGGCAGCGCTGGTGGCATGCTGTACTACGTCATGCGGTATGTCGAGGGTGAATCCCTCTTTGACCGCCTGCAACGGGAGCGCCAGCTCTTGGTAGAAGATGCGCTTCGGATCACCCACGACGTAGCTGCGGCTCTCGAGTACGCCCACAGTCGGGGTGTGCTGCACCGCGATGTGAAACCGGAGAACATCCTGCTCGCGGATGGCCGTGCGCTAATCGCGGACTTCGGGCTGGCGCGAGCAATCGGAGCGGCCGATTATCGGCGGCTGACCCAGACCGGCCTCATCGTCGGGACCGCCTTCTACGTAAGCCCGGAGCAGCTCCGCGGAGAGCATGACCTGGACCAGCGGGTGGATGTGTACAGCCTCGGATGCCTTCTCTATGAGATGCTGACGGGCGAACCGCCGTACACCGGACGGTCCCTCATGGAGCTAGCCACCCGCATCGTCCGCGCGCCGATTCCGTCTGCGAATCGGCCGGAACGCAGTGTACCGCTCGCAGTTGACCAGGCAATCAGCCGAGCGCTCGCCAAGTCGGCAGCAGACCGATTCGTCAGCATGGGCGCGTTTAGGACTGCACTGTCTGGGCGCGGGGCGTGAAGCGCTCCCGAGCAATGCCGGGAGATAGCTCATCGCACGAGCGCCAGAGACTGTGGTATTGATCCGATCACACGTTAGCGGCGGTTGGAAGGGAATAGTCGGTTTACCGGTAACCTGAAAGTCCGCGTCTCCGGGACGGCCGGGCGCACCCGGCGCACGCCGGGTCGTTCCCCACTCACGTGCTTTGGATTCGTGATCGCCTCACGGTCGGTTCCCCCTTAGCTTTGAGCCATCCTTCATCGAGGTGACCTGGCCGTCCTCGAGACACTCGTAGTGAGCGACCGCTATACGATCGACCGAGAGCTGGGCCGGGGCGGGATGGCGGTGGTGTACCTGGCACGCGACCGCAAGCACGACCGCCCCGTCGCCATCAAGATCCTGCGCCCTGAGATCGTGGCCGGTCCGGGTGCCCAGCGCTTTCTGCTCGAAATCCAGATCCTCGCGCGGCTGCAGCACCCCCACATTCTGGCCCTGCTCGACTCGGGCACCACCGACGAGGCGTCACCCCGGCCGTTCTACGTCATGGCGTACGTGGACGGCGAGAGCCTGCGCCACCGGCTTAGTCGTGAGGGCCCGCTCGCCGTGCCTGAGGCGCTCCGCCTGGTGCGGGAGACCGGCGAAGCGCTGCACTACGCCCACCGGCAAGGGCTGATTCATCGCGACGTGAAGCCCGAGAACATCCTGCTCTCGCAAGGCCACGCTCTCGTCGCAGACTTCGGGATCGCGCGCGCCGCGGGCGTTGCGGCGGGCGACCGGCTGACCCGGGCCGGCATGAGCATGGGGACCCCCGCCTACATGAGTCCGGAGCAGGCCGCAGGGGAACTCGAGGTCGACGCCCGGGCCGACCAATACAGCCTCGCCTGCGTCCTCTACGAGCTGCTGGCGGGTCAGCCGCCCTTTACCGGGCCTTCCGCGAATGCGGTGTTGTCACGCCAAGTCCTCGACCCGGTGCCGCCACTCACCACGCTCCGTCCCGGGTTGCCGGGGTCGGTGCGACGGGCCATCGAGCGGGCGCTTTCCAAAGTTCCCGCGGACCGGTTCGCGACTCTGCCGGAGTTCCTGGCGGCACTGGAGGCCCCCGAGGCGCCTGCGGCCGCGTCGAAGAAGGCGATCGTAGTGTTGCCGTTCGCCAACCTGAGCCCCGATCCCGACAACGCATACTTCGCGGCGGGCCTGATGGAGGAGGTGATCGCCGACCTCTCTCGCGTTCGGGCGCTCACCGTGATTTCCCGCACCTCGTCGGTCAAGCTCAAGGAGACCGGTTGGGACCTCCGGCGCATCGGGCGGGAGCTCAACATCCGCTACGCGCTGGAGGGCAGCGTGCGCCGAGCAGGTTCGGCCCTCCGGATCACGGCCCAGCTGATCGACGTCGAGACCGATGCCCATCTCTGGACGGAGAAGTATTCCGGCACGGTCGATGACGTGTTCGACCTGCAGGAGAAGCTGTCGCGCCAGATCGTGGAGGCGCTCCAGATCACGCTGTCACCACCGGAGGATCGCGAGCTCGCGGAGCGGTCGATCGCCGATGTCCGCGCGTTCGAGTACTACCAACGCGCGCGGCAGGAGTACTACCGGCTGACCGCCGAAGGGATGGTGGCGGCTCGAGCGCTGGCGGAGCATGGGCTCGCCGTGGTGGGCCCCAACGAGGCGCTGTACGGGATCCTGGGCACTGTGTACGCCTGGTCGCCGACTTTTCTCGTCGGCGACGAGGAGACGACGCTGCGGGAGGCGGAGGCTTGTGCCCGTCGTGCCTTCGAGCTGAACCCGAGCTCGGCGCAAGGTCTTTCGATCATGGGTCAGGTCGCCTATCGCCGGGGCCAGGCGGGGGAGGCCGTCCGGTTGCTGACCCAGGCCTGCACCGCCGATCCCAACAATCCTGACGCAATGCACCAGCTGGGCGGCGCATATCTCCTGGGCGGGCGGATTGGCCCGATGCGAGAGGTGCTGACCCGGCTGGTCGAGCTGGACCCGCTGACAGCCAGCAATCACTGCCTGCTGGGCCTGAGCTACTTGCTGGGTGGTGATGCTCCCGGAGCGCTGCCTTCGCACCGCCGGGCAGTCGACCTCGATCCCCGGAGCACCATTTGCCGGGTCTGTGCCGCGGTCGCCCTGGTCGCCGCAGGGCGCGAGGGGGAGGCCGCAAGCCAATTCGAGTGGCTAGAACGTCAGCCTGCGGACGATCACCTGGCAGCGGTCGCAGTGCGCTTCCGCCGGGGGCTGGCCGGCGACCGGGCGGCGGTGCTGTCGTCGCCGACTGCGGCGGAGCGCGCAATGGCGGAGTCGGACGAGTATTGGTC
>DATJGL010000150.1:0-15635 GCA_035495075.1 Gemmatimonadales bacterium | reverse complement strand
CGACATCGTGGTCGGGATTGGCCCTGCGGGGACCGGCAAGACCTATCTCGCCGTCGCCAAGGCGGTCGAGGCACTGGCGCGAAAGCGGGTGAAGCGGATCATCCTTGCCAGGCCCGCCGTAGAGGCCGGCGAGTCGCTGGGCTTCCTTCCGGGCGACCTGCAAGCCAAAGTTGACCCGTATCTTCGGCCGTTGTACGACGCGCTCGAAGACATGATGCCGCACGAACGGGTTCAGCGGGCGCTGGAAACCCGCACCATCGAAATCGCTCCGCTGGCTTATATGCGGGGCCGCACGCTGGCAGACGCCTTCATCATCCTGGACGAGGCCCAGAACGCGACCGGCGCCCAGATGAAGATGTTCCTGACCCGGCTTGGCGTGAACAGCCGAACCGTTGTGACCGGCGACAAGACCCAGATCGACCTGCCCAAGCGGGAAGATTCGGGGCTGGTGCAGATCGAGCGAATTCTGCCGGGCATCGACGGCATCGCGTTCTGCTACCTCACCGAGTTGGACGTCGTGCGGCACCGGATCGTCCGCGAGATCATCCGGGCCTACGCCGAAGACCAGAGCGGCTGATGGCCGAGCTTGTCCGAATTCGCTGGCCGGCGGTGCAACGGTCGCTTCTTGCCTGGGCGGCCTACCACGCCGTGCGTTGGGCGCCGGTCGTGATCGTCGCGCTGCTCGCTTTCTACGCCTTTCCGCTGCCTACCCACCTCGCGGCGCCGCTGCTGCGTGTAGGCGATCCAGCCCATCAGACCGTTGCCGCGCCCTTCTACTTCGTCGTAGCGAAATCCGACGGCGAGCGTGCCCTCGAGGGCGAGGTCCGGGCCAGCGGGGTACGTCCGGTGTACCGCTTCGATGCCGCCGCCTACGACTCCGTGATGGTCCAGCTCGACACGCTCTTCGCCCGTCTCGACGCGCCATCGGTGCTCACCCCTGGCGACGTTCGCTCCGCCGCTGCCTCTGCGGGCGTCCGACTCGGAGCGCCGGAAGCGGGATATCTGCTTGACGAAGATCGCCGCAAGTCGGTGCGCCGGGCCCTCAGCGATTTTCTGGCCGGCATGCTGTCGCGCGGAGTCGCGGACGCCGCCACGCTGCGGAGCGAGACGAGCCGTTGGCTGGCGTTTCGACGGGGCGACGCCGAGCGCTTGGTTCCGCGGGACTCCATCCTGACCTTTGCCGATTTGATGGCCGAGGCGGAGGCCCGCCATCCGGGCGTGACCGACGATGCCGGGGAACGCAGCGTGCGTCAGGTCGTCGCCTCCCTGTACCGCCCCACCGTGGTGTACGACCTGCTTCTCACGGCCTCGCGCCGGGAGCAGCTGCGTGAGGGAGTAGACTCGGTCAAGTACTCGGTGCAGGCGGGCGAGCGGATCGTGACGCAGGGCCAGCCGGTTACTCAGGAAGCCCGTGACAAGCTGGCCGGCTTGCAACGCGAGCTGCGGCGTCGCGGCGAGGACACCGTGATGACGCGGACGGTGGTCGGCGGAACGCTGTACAACGCCCTGATTCTGAGCGCGTTCTGGCTGGTCATTTTTCTGTATCGTCGGGAGACCTATGACCAGCTGAGGGAAATGCTCTTTTTTGGGGTCTTATTCGGCTTCGTCATCGTCGCGTCGGGCGCGCTGACCCATCTGTTCCCCTGGCGACCCGAGCTGATTCCCATCCCCTTCGCGGCCATTCTCGTCAGCATGCTCTTTGACGGCCGCACAGCCGTCTTCGCCGCGATGACCTTGGCGATTCTCCTCGGCGGCCAGTGGGCGCTCCGCGAGAGCAATACAGTGTTCTTCGGCGTGGTGGGCGGTATCGCTGCAGCGTTGGGCATGCGCTTCGTCCGCAGCCGGAAGCACCTCTACCTGACCATCGCGATCGTGGCAGGGGCGTACACCCTCGCCGCGCTGACCATGGGCCTGGTGAGCGGCTGGGCGACGGACGTGATTGTCACCACCGCGATTACCGGATCCATGGTCGCACTGTCGAGCGCCTCCTTTGCGCTGCTGACGGTCCCGTTGGCGGAGTCCGCGACCCGAGTGACGACCGACCTCACGCTGCTGGAGCTTTCCGACCTCCGTCGGCCATTGTTGCAGCGCCTCGCGGTCGAAGCACCGGGAACCTGGGCGCATAGCCTGGCCATGGCCAACCTGTGCGAAGCCGCCTGCCATGCGATCGGGGGCAACGGGCTGCTGGCCCGGGTGGGTTGCTATTACCACGATGTCGGGAAGCTCAAGGCGCCCAAGTTTTTTGTCGAGAATCAACAGCCGGGCGATAACCCTCACGACTTGTTGAGTCCGGAGGAGTCGGCCCGGATCATTCGCGACCACGTCGCCTTCGGGCTCGAGCTGGCCGATCAGGCGGGACTGCCGAAGGTGGTCCGAGCTTTCATCCCGGAGCACCACGGCACCAGCGAGATCAACTATTTCCTGCATCGCGCCCGGCGGCGTTCCCCTGCTGTCGAGATCGACATTCGCGACTTCCGATATCCGGGGCCTCGGCCCCAATCAGTCGAAACGGCGGTGGCGATGCTGGCCGATTCGTCGGAGGCAGCCGTCCGCGTGCTGGAAGACCGGAAACCGGACTCGGTGCGCCGGGCCATCGACCATCTCATCAGCCAGAAGGTCACGGCCGGTCAGCTCGAGGAGGCGCCCATCACGCTAAAGGATCTCGACCGCGTGAAGGACGTGTTCTGCCGTTCCATGGCCGGGATGTATCACCACCGGATCGGCTACCCGCGCGCGAGCGGCGGAATTGGTGCAGAGTTCGAGCCGGTCGAGCGGAGCTGACGTGTCGGTCCATGGCCGATCGATTCCGCTGCCCGCGTCCGTCGTGCGACGCGCCGTCCGCACGGTGCTCGAGGGCGAGCGCCGCGATGCGCTGGTCTCCGTCACTTTTCTCGGGCGGGAGCGGATGCGACGGCTCAACGCCCGATTCAAGGGGCACGACCGGCCCACGGATGTGCTGGCGTTCACGCTGCCGCAACCCACCGGGCCGGATCTCGCCGACGTGTACATCTGCGCGGCGGTAGCCGCAGCGGAGGCCCGCACCCATCGGGTGACACTGCGGCAGGAGTTGATCCGGCTGGTGGTCCACGGCACTCTCCACGCCCTGGGCTACGATCATCCCGAGGGCGAAGCGCGCGCGCGGTCGGCCATGTGGCGCAGGCAGGAGCGGTACGTGGAGGCGCTCGCATGATCGCCATGCTGCAGCTCTTCTTCGGGCCGCTGATTCTCACCGGCCTGACCCTCTGGGCCGCCTGGCTCGCGTTTGCGGCCGAGGCAGACGCCGAGCTGCCGCGCTCGCTCGCGGGGCCGGCGAACGGAGGGGCCGCCGCGGTCTCCCGTCAGCTCCACGTCGCCCATCTCGCCTGCCTGGTGCTGGCGGGCGCCGCCGCCGGCACCACCGTGGTCTGGTGGGCCTGGGCGCCGCTGCCGGGTCTCGCCCGCCTCGTGCTCGCAGTCGGCGTGGTGTGGGTGGTCGGAGATCTCATGCCGCGGGTCGTCGCCGCGGTGGCACCCGAGCTCACCGCGCCGGTCCGCCGCGCCGCCATACCCACGCTGGGTCCGTTCCGGCCCTTGCTCAGGCTCATTGCGTGGGCCGACGCTCGCATGCGTTTTCCCCGTCATGCCGCGGAGCAGCGTCACCTCGGCAGCGCCCAGCGGGATATGCTCCTGGGCGTCTTCTCGCTGGCCGACACCACGGTCACCGAGATCATGACGCCGAGGATCGACATCGTGGCGGTGGACCTGAGCGCGTCGCGCGACGACGTGGTCCGAACGCTACGGAGCTCGGAGCACGCCCGCCTCCTGGTGTACGACGGGAATCCGGACGCCATTGCCGGGGTGATTTACGCGAAGGACATGCTGGCCCACTTGAGCGACGCCGAGTCCTCGTGGCACAGCTTCATCCGGCCGGCCGCGTTCGTTCCCGAGGCCAAGACACTCGACCGGCAGCTGCGCGACTTCCAACGCGGGCCGAGTCACATCGCGGTCGTGGTGGACGAGTTCGGCGGTACCGCCGGGCTGGTGACGCTGGAAGACATCCTGGAGGAGATCGTCGGCGAGATCCGGGACGAGTATGACATCGACGAAGTCGCCCCGATCCAGGAGCTGGGCGACGACGAATGGCGGGTGCAGGGCGGCACCGCCCTCGCCGAGCTGGAGGCGGCCCTGGGCCATCGCTTCGAACGCCAGGACGTCAGCACCGTCGGCGGACTCGTGTTGGCCGAGTTCGGGCGGGTTCCCAGAACCGGCGAGACGATCGAGCTGGACGGCTTTCAGCTGATCGTCGAGCAGATCGTGCGGCGGCGGGTGCGACGGGTGACCATACGGCGGGTACCGGTGCCGGCGAGCTCGCCGGGTCCGGAGGACGAATGATCTGGCTGGTGGTTGCAGTCGGGTTGATTCTCGCCGTCTTCGGGGCGATGGCCGGCGGTGCGCTGATTGCGCTGAGTCGGAGCGAGCTTACCCGGGTGGTGTCGGGGCGCCTCCGGGGCGCGCAGGCGTCCATGGCCTCCCTGGCGCAGATCGACCTCGACCTAGCCACGGCTTCAGCGACGACCTCACTGGGCGTTCTTCTGCTCGGGGCCGCCATCCCGGCCCTGCTGGTTGGGTCGGGTGCGGTCCGGTCGCTCTTCCTGCTGGTGCTGGTCGCCGTGCCGTTCGTGCTCTTCAGCGGCTACTTCATACCGCGGTGGCTGACTCCGTCACTGCCTGGCGCTCTGACCGACCGGCTGGTCCCGGTGCTGCGTCATTGGTCCTCGGTGCTCGGGGTTGCCTTGCCTGCCCGAAGCGCCGACCGGCCTCAGGATCTTCGCTCCATCTGGCGTGAAGGCGCCGCGGTAGGTCTTACCGCGGACAGCGATCTCAGTCTGGTCGGCGGCGTCATGACGTTTGCCCAGCGTCCCGTACGAGAGGTCATGACGCCGCGCACCGAGATCGTCGCGATCGCCGAAGACGCGGCCCTCGAGGACATCACTCAGGTCTTCGCCCAGAGCGGCTACAGCCGGATTCCGGTGTACCGGGGTACCCTCGACGAAATCATCGGCATGCTGCACGCGTTCGACCTGTTCAAGCTGCAGCCCGGCGACCCGCTTCCCATTCGCCCCGTGGCGGTGGCGCCCGCCAGCCGAAGCTGCGGCGATCTGCTGCTCGACATGCAGCGAGAGCGGCGGCACCTCGCCGTCCTGCTGGACGAGTTCGGGGGTACACTCGGCATTGCGACGCTCGAGGATCTGCTGGAGGAGCTGGTGGGCGAGATCTTCGACGAGCACGACGAAGGAGTGCAAGCAGCAGCGGCCGGCTCGACGACCGTCTTCGAAACCGACGGCGCCACCCCAGCCGCCGCGGTAGGTGAGCACTTCGGTGTGACGCTCCCAACCGGCCAAGCCACCACCATCGCCGGACTCGTCGCAGAGCTGGCCGGCCGCATTCCCAACGCCGGCGAGCGATTCACCCTGCTCGGCCTCGAGTTCGACGTTGTCCAGGCCTCACCAACCCGTATCGAACGCCTTTTGATCCGACCCGGTCCGGCCTCCGCTGTGCCGCTCGCCCGGGCCGGCCCGTGAGCGTCCCGACCGAGCATCACCAGGCCATGGTCGAGCTGGCCCGCGCCGGACGCACCGAAGCGTTCGTCGCGCTGGCAAAAAAACTCGAACCCGCCGACCTCGCAGACATCCTCGCACACCTCGACGACGAGGACCGCTTCCGGGTGGTGCGCGCCATGCCGCCTCGCTTGTCAGGCGAGGCCCTGGTCGAGATGTCGGAAGGCAGCCATCCGGAAGCGACCCTGGCCGCGCTCGCGCCGGAACAAGCGGCTGAGATCGTCGAGGAGCTGGACGACGACGATGCGGCCGACCTGCTGGGTGAGCTCGAGCCCGAGACGCAGGAGCGGATCCTCTCGGAAGTCGAGGACCGCCCCGACGTCGAGACCCTGCTCCGATACGACGAGGAGACGGCCGGCGGGCGGATGACGACGCACCTCGTCACGGTACGTGACGGGGACACGGCGGGTCAGGCGCTCGACTCCATTCGGAAGCAGGCGGAGGAGGTCAAAGACTTCTATCAGGTCTTCGTCGTGGACGGGGCCCGACGGTTGGTAGGAACGCTGCCGCTCAAGGACCTCGTCACCAGCCCACCGGATCGACCGGTACGCGCTTTCATGGAGCCGTCCGACATCTATGTGCAGCCCGAGCTGGATCAGGAAGAGGTGGCGCGGATCATGTCGCGCTACAACCTTCCCAGCGTCCCGGTGGTGGATCCGAGCGGCCGCCTGCTGGGGCGGGTCACCTTCGACGACCTGGTGGACGTGGTCGAGAAGGAGAGCACGGAGGACCTCCTCCAGTTCGGCGGCGTCTCGGCCGACGAAGAGCTCGAGGCGGACTGGAATGTCGCGGTCAAGAGTCGGCTCCCCTGGCTCTATATCAACCTGCTGACGGCATTCATGGCGGGAGGGGTGGTATACCTCTTCCAGGGTACGGTCCAGCGCGCGGTGGCACTGGCCGTCTGGATGCCCATCATTGCGGGGATGGGAGGCAACGCCGGGACGCAGGCCCTCGCCGTCACCGTGCGCCGCCTGGCGCTCGGCCTCATACAGCCAACGCTGTTCACCAAGGTACTAGGCAAAGAGGTGCTGGTCGGTCTGATCAACGGCTTTGCCAATGGGCTCGTCGTCGCCCTGGTTGCCGTGTTGCTGGGCGAGGGGCCAAAGTTCGGCCTCGTAGTCTTCCTCGCGATGACGGGCAATCTGTTGGTGGCCGGCTTCGCGGGTGCGTTCATCCCCATTTTGCTCGAGCGAAACGGTGTGGATCCGGCGGTGGCGTCGTCCATCTTCGTCACCACCTTTACGGACGTCTGCGGGTTTCTGCTCCTGTTGGGGCTGGCGGGGTGGGTGCTGTTCTAGCATCCGGTATCGATGCGCGCCATCGTCGTCTTCGTTAGCCTCCTGCCTTTCGTCGTCGCGTTTCTTCGTGACCGCCGACGCTTCATCCTGTTCGGACGCCCAGCCCGGAGGGACGAGGCGCACCATCGGCGGCGGGCGGAACACCTCACGCGTACACTGGCGGAGCTGGGACCGACGTTCATCAAGCTGGCGCAGGTGTTCGGGGCCCGGGCCGACATCATGCCGGAGCCATATCTCGGGGCCATCGCCCAGCTCACGGATCAGGTCCCCCCGCTTCCACCTGGCGTCGCTGAGCAGGTGATCGCCGGCGAGCTGGGTGCGCCGGCAGAGCGGATTTTCGCCCGCTTCGATTCCACACCTCTCGCGGCCGCCTCGCTGGGCCAGGTTCATCGGGCGCGCCACGGCGGTCGCGAGGTCGTGGTCAAGGTCCTCCGGCCCGGGGTAGAGGAGACGGTCCGGCGCGATCTCGACATTTCATTTCGCATTCTGTTTCTGGTCAATCTGCTGTTCCCCAACCACCATACCCGCGCGATCACAACCATCGTCACCGAGTTCTCGAAGCGGATCTCGAGCGAGCTCGACTTTCGGGAAGAGGCCCGCAACGCGGAAATCCTGCGGCGCAATTTCGCGACGGAGCCCCGAGTCGTCGTGCCCGAGGTGGTGGGAGCGCTCACTAGGCGCCGTGTGCTGGTCCTCGAGTATGTCGAAGGCACCCGCATCGACCGCCTGCACCAACGCCTGGCCGCCGGAGAGCTGTCGCTGGAGGTCCTCATCGCCACCATCGTCGAGGTGTACATCAAGATGATGCTGGAGGACGGCTTCTTCCACGCCGATCCGCACGCGGGCAATCTGCTGGTGGACGAGTCCGGTCGGCTTGTGTTGCTGGACTTCGGCATGGTGGTGCAGGTCGAGCGGGAGACCCGTGCGCGCATGGTCCGCACGGTGGTAGCGGCGGTCCGCCAAGACGTGGACGGAGTGATCAACGGTTTCTACGAGCTGGGGATCCTCGATCCCGATGTGGACCGCGGAACCATTCGGGACGCCGCCCAGCAGCTCATGGGTGTGGCGCTGCGCGATGGTGGCGTGTCGCCGCGCCAGATGCAGCGAATCGTGGAAGACGTGCTCAGGACGTTCTACGACTGGCCGCTGATGTTGCCCTCGGACCTGGCCTACTTCGGACGGGCGGCCGTGCTGGTCGAAGGCATCGGCCTGCGATACGACCCGAACTTCAACACGCTCGCGGCTGCCCGTCCGGTGGTTTCCCAGTCGGCTCCTCGGCTCCTCCACGGGCTGTTGGGTGGCGACAGCCGGGCGCGGATCGCGGACTGGAGCCTCGAGGCGGCGGCAACTGTGCGCACCGTGCGCGACGTGCTCCGCCGGGTCGAGCGCGATGAGTTTCGGGTACGATGGCATCCGCGCGACACGGTTGAGCTGCAGCGGTTCCTGGCTCAGCAGGTTCGCCGGACCCTGCTCGCGTTCTTCGCGCTCGGCCTCGGCGTAATGGCCGCCATCGTCTACGTAGCCACCCGCCGGCTGGAGGTGCTGGCGGTGGGGCTCATCATGTCCATTGGAATGTTCGGACTGGTTTTCGTGCTGCCGAGCCACCTGTTTCAGAACCCGCTGCGATTCAGGCGGCGGTGGGGTGCCGGCCGTTAGTCATTAGCCGTCAGCTATTCGCTACGGATCCACGGTCACCGTAGGCGAACGCTAACGGCTAACGGTTGGTAGCTACTTCTGCTTCGCAATCACCTGATCTTTGATCTTGGTGTAGACCGAGCTCGGCAGAACCTTCTTCGACACCAGGTCGTCCTTCCGCTTGTAGGGCCGACCCTTGATGATCTTGTCGGCGTAAGCGCTGCCGATCCCTGGCAGAGCCTCGAGCTGGTCCTTGCTGGCGGTGTTGATGTCGAGGAGATCCGCATTCGCGGCGCCATTATGGCCGGCCATCTTGCCCGTATCGGCCTTGTTGGCGCCTGCCGGAGCGGCTGCGCCCTGCGAAGGAGGGGTAGCCGGCTTGGCTTGAGCCCAGAGGGCGCCAGTAGTAAGGGCGGTGAGAAAAAATCCTGCTACGAGGGCGCGTCGAAGCGACATGGAAAGCTCCGGATGTGATCGGTGGGGACGAGGCGGAGCAGGGTCCGTGCCTAGGCCCCGATATGGCGTCGAGGAGGAAGGCCCCACCGCTGAACCATCCGGGTGAGCGTTCGCCGGGAGATGCCGAGAATCCGTGAGGCCTCCTCCCGGCTTCCGCCGGTCGCCTCGAGGACCCGCATGACGTGGCGGCGCTCGATCTCTTCCAGCGAGAGCAGGGGACTGGGCGGGATTTGCTGGCCCGGCCCTGGCTCGGCCGCCGGCACCTCGGGGGCCAGGTCGCCGGTGCCGTTGGGCCGCACCTCAGGCGGAAGGTGCTCCGGGCCTATGACGTCCTGCTCGGCCAGCACCAGCGCCCGCTCGAGCACGTTCTGCAGCTCACGCACGTTGCCGGGCCAGTCGTACGCCAGGAGCCGGTGCTGCGCATCCGAGTCCAGCGCCACCGGTCCCCGTCCATGCCTCTCGGTCAGCTCCCGCAGGAAGTGGTCGAGCAGGAGAGGGATGTCCTGCTTCCGGTCCCTGAGCGGGGGAAGCTGGAGGGTCACCACGTTGAGCCGATAGTACAGATCCTCGCGGAACTTCCCTGCGCGCACCAGGGCGCTGATGTCGCGGTGGGTCGCCGCGATGACTCGCACATCCACTTTGACCACGGCTTCCGAGCCCACCGGCACGATCTCGTGTTCCTGGAGCGCGCGCAGCAGCCGCGCCTGGAGCGCCGGAGAGATATCCCCGATCTCGTCGAGAAAAAGGGTCCCGTGATCGGCCTCGCGAAACAACCCGGGGCGTGAGCCGGCAGCGCCCGTGAAGGCGCCTCGTACATGGCCGAACAGCTCGCTCTCGAGCAGTCCTTCCGCCAGAGCGGAGCAGTTCACGGCCACGAACCGCCGTCCATTTCGCTCCGAGAATGCGTGAATGGTGCGAGCAACGAGTTCCTTGCCCGTGCCCGTCTCGCCCAGGAGAAGCACCGTCGCCTGTGTTGGGGCGACCCGGGCAACCGTTTTCATGACCTCGATGATCGCCAGGCTGTGGCCGACCAGCGATCCGCCGCGCTCGGTGGTGGAGGATCGCAGGGCGGTACTCCGGCGCTCCCGGCTGGCGCTCGCCAGCCGGCGGCGACCCAGCGCTCGCGCCAGAGTCTCTCGCAGAGCGGCGATGTCGTACGGCTTGCTCACGAAGTCGTAGGCACCGGCGCGAATCGCCTCGCCGGCCGCGGCGGCATCGCCAAACGCCGTGAGCACTAGGACCAGCGCGTCGGGTACGCGTTCGCGGACGGTCTTGAGCAAGTCGAGGCCGCTCCGCTCCGGCATCCGGAGGTCGGTGAGGACTGCGTCGAACGGGCCTTCGCGGTCGAGCTTGGCCAGCGCTTCGTCCACGGAGAGCGCCGAGGCGACCCGATAGCCATCGCGCTCGAGCACTTCGGCCAGCAGGCGGCAGGCGGCCTCGTCGTCATCCACCAGGAGAACGCTGGCTTCCGCCGGAGTTCCGAGGGTGGCTGTCACGCTACCGCTCCGGCGCTGGGGAGGGTGAGCCGCCACCGGGTTCCAGTGGCGCTCGGGATGTGCTCGAGGTCGCCACCGAGTCCGCGGGCGAGGCGACGGCTGACGGCCAGACCGAGCCCGCTACCGCCGGTGCCCTTGGTGGTGGTGAACGGCCTGAAGAGGTTCGCCTGAGCTTCGGGGTCCAAGCCTGGACCATTGTCCTCGACCTCGAGCAATGCATGGCTCTCCCGTACCCCGGCGCTCACGATTATCCGGCCCCCCGGCTCCAACGCTTCGATGGCGTTCTTCAGCAGGTTCAGCAGGATCTGCTCTACCTGGGCAGGGTCGCAGATCGCGCGGGCTTGCGGGCCGGGCCTGATCTCCGCTAGCAGGCCGGCATCGGCGAACGAGGGCTCGAGGAAACGGAGCATCCGCTCCGCCAGCTCCCGCAGGTCGGTAGTGCGCACATACGGCTGGGGCCAACGTCCCCGGTCGAGGCCGGCGCGCACGATCCCAGCCACCCGATCCACCTGAGTGAGCAGGAGCCGAACCCGCTCGACCGCCTTCGGCTGACGGAGGCTGAGCAGGTCGTCCCGGAGAAGCTGCAAGTGCCCGCTCAAGGTGTTGAGAGGCGTGCCGATCTCGTGGGCGAACGAGACCGCGGTCTCCTGCAGCAGAGCCAGGCGGTCGAGACCTCGCGCTCGTTCCTGCAGGGCCAGGAGCGCCGCCCGCGACTGGCTTTCTCTTTCCCGCTGCGCCAGCGCCTCGCGCAGCTCGTTGTAGCGGGAGGCGACCAGGCGGAATTCATGCGGCCCCATCTCCGGCGCCGGCGGAGCACCGGTGGCGCCGCCGTGTGCGCCCGCCATCGCCTGGCCCAGCGAGTCGAGCGGGCGTCCCACCCATTTTCGAGTGAGCAGGGCAACGCCCAGCGCCACCAATAGGGCCGAGACGACCGCCACCAGGTAGGCGCGTTGACGCTCCACCCGGGCCCAAGCCTCGAGCTTTTTGGTCGAGACCGTAATGTCGAGCACCCCGAAGGGCCTGCCGCGCCCGAGCGGGGTTGCCACGTGCCACCCGGACAACGGCGCGTCCAACCGGCGAACGATCATCGCGCGGCGGGCGAAGGCAAGCGCATCCGCGTCGTCCGCCGGATGATCGAGCACGGTATCGCTCGACGCGACCAGCGTGAGGGTGGAGCCGGTCGCGAGGTAAATCCAGGCTTGTCGTGAGGGGCCCAGGCGCTGCAGCGCCTCGTCTTCCAGGCCCTGCGCCAGTGAATCGGGATTGCCCGTGGGCGCGATGTCGACCAGTAGCGCGGAGAGGGTGTTGGCCAGCGCCATCGCGTCGTCCCGAAGATCCTCCAGCCGGGACCGCGCCGACCAGGACAGTGAGATCTCGGTCGCGCCCAGGACCAGGATCAGGGCGAGCAGCGCCGTGAGAATCGCAAGGCGCTGCGCCAGCGGCATCGAGGGCCGTTCGGGTCCACTCATTGCCGCGACACCAGCCGGCAATGCAGGACGAGCTAGTCTCTCGATCTCCACACCCATGGTCACGCCGCCTCCGCTGCCTGGGCCCGCTTGGCTCCCAGACTGCGCAAACCCTGCGCCCCTACGAGCGCAACGCCGATCGCCAGGATCGGGACCACCTGAACAGCTTGAAGCGTGAGGCCGGCGGCGAGCGCTTGATCTTCGGCGATGTTGAACGCCAGCATGCCGAGCACGAGCGACGCCTGCAGCACACCGACGTTTCCTGGCGTAATCCGGAAAATCCCGCCCAGGTTGGCCATTACGAGCGCCGAGAGCGAGACATTGGCCGTGGTGGACACGTGGGTTGCGACAAAAGCCAGGTGAAACGTGAGCCACTGGGCGGCCCAGTTCACGATCGAGAGTACCAGTGGTGCGAGCCACCGGGTCGGGGGACTGCTCCACCCGACGATGCGGGCCTGCCAGGTGGCCGGCATCAAACTCACTAGCCGAGGACCGACGCCGAATGCCCAAATGGCTGCGAGCAAGCCAAGGACAACCCAGGCGCCGATCTCGATCGGACGCATCCAGGGCTCGGTGGGGATGACGGCCAACACCACGGCGAGAAATACGACGAGCCCCACGGCTTCGATGATGCGACACCAGACCAGCGACCAGAGGCCGGCATTCACCGGCACCCCGTCGCGGCTGGTCGCGACGTGCAGCCGGGCAACTTCGCCGCTCACCGACACGCTGACCGAGTTGACGGCGGCGGCAACGAAGGTGGCGGCCTGTGCCGTCCGCCATCGGTTCCGCGCACGACGCAGCAGGACGAGGTGCCAGGCCCACGCTTTGGCGACGAGCGACACGATGTTCGCGACCGCAGCGGCGGCCAGGAGCAGCCAGTCGGCCCGGACCACGGCAGTCAAGGTTCCCGACCAGGGAAAGCGAACCGCGAACTGCACCGCGAGCACCACCGTGACGATGGCCAGCGCCCAGAGTACCCAACGCCACGGCTTCATGTCATCAGCTCGGTCAGCGGTTTGAACTCGTAACCCAAAGCCCGCACGTCGGCGATAATGCCCGGCAGCGCCTCGGCGGTTTGGCGGCGATCGCCCGTGGGATCGTAGCCGTCGCCATCGTGGAGCAGGAGGATCGAGCCCGGTGCAACCCGTGCCCGGATTCTCCGGCGGATCTCTTCCGGGCCGGGCCGGGCCGTGTCCCACACCCCGAAGCTCCAACCCATGACCCGATATCCAAGCGCTCTAGCGGTGCGGAACACAAATGGATTGCGATAACCGTGTGGTGCGCGGAACATCGTCGGCACGGTTCCCGACACATCGACGATTGCCTGGTGCGCGGAGCGGAGCTCCTGTTCGATCCGTCGCGGCCCCATCCGGTGCAGCTTCACATGGGTCTGGGTATGATTGCCGATCGCGTGGCCTGCGGCGGCGATGCGGCGAGTGAGCTCGGGGAAGCGGCCGACGTGGCGGCCCACCAAGAAAAAGGTGGCCGCCACACTGGTCTCCGACAGCGTATCGAGGATGGCCGGCGTCGCGCCCTCGTTGGGGCCGTCGTCAAAGGTGAGGTAGACCGAGCGCCCCCTCGGTCCTCGACTCGTCACCGGCCCAAACAGCCCGTTGGTAGGCTCGAGGGCGCCATACGTGAGCAGGCCCGCGGCTCCCGCCAACCCGGCCGCGAGCGCCGTTACCATCATTTCGTGACTCGCTGATAGACGGCAAAGACCTGCTCGGCGACGCGGGACCATGCGAACGTTTGAGCTTTGGCCAGGCCCGCGGCCCGCATTGCCGCTCGACGGTCAGGATCGGCCAGGAGATCGATCGTCGCTTGCCCCCAGGCGGATGCGTCGTCCTTGTCTACCAGCAGCGCTTCGGTGTCCCGCGCCACCAGCTCGCGAAACCCGGTGATGTCGGAGACGACGAGCGGCGTGCCGCACGCCATCGCCTCGAGCAGGGTGATGCCGAAGGAGGCCTTGGTCGTGGGGCACAGGTACAGGTCGGCGGCTGCGTACACTTCGGGGCGGTTGCCGTTGACCCGGCCGAGGAACCGCACCTGCTCCGCGACCGGCTTGGCGAGGCGTTCGTACAGCGGGCGCAAGGGGCCGTCGCCCGCAATGGTAAGCGTGGTTTTCGGAAACCGTTCCAGCACGGCGGGCATCGCGCGTAGGACCGTCTCCAACCCGTTGCGCGGATCCAACCGGCCCAGGAACAGCAGCCTCGGATCCTGAATATCGGGGGCGACCGGTGTACGACCGTTGGGCTGGAAGAAGGCGGTGTCTACGCCATTGGGAATGATCTCCCAATCGGCGTCGACGTAGCGGGCGTGCGCCTCCACCACCGGTTGGCTGACCGCGATATTCGCAGCGTGGTGCCTGAGGAACCATTTCGCCTCGCTGCGCCAGAAGCGCAGGGCGAGGGATCTGGCGAACCAGGAATGAAAGGTCGCCACCACCGGGATGCCCGCATCCTTGGCCGCGAGAGGGGCGATGATCCCGAAGGTCGGCGCCAGTCCCCCGTGGACGTGCACGATGTCTATCCGCTCTCGCCGGAAAAGATCCCTCAGCCGGCGCCGGAGCCTCCATCCGCTGGTAATGCGAGCGAACGACCCGCTGCTATAAATGATCCGGCTGGTCCCGACCCGCCGGACGAATGGGTCGTCCCTCTCGTATTCGTGAGCGTCCGGTGTTCCCTTGGGCATCCGCATGTTCGACGTGACAACAATGGTTGGATGCCCGGCGGCGTTGTACACCTTTGCAAGGTTGTGGACGTGCTCGGTGACGCCGCCCAGGTGGGGATAGTAGAACTCGGTAACCAGCGCTATGCGCATGAGGTCGCTGCCCTTCTGCTCAGAAAAGTAGCCCTATGGACGAGGCCGGCTTGGGCAAGAAGACGGCCACTGGGGCCAAGTTGACCGGCATTACCCAGACTTGAGTTAGGGCTACCGAGCGGACCAAATCTAAACAGGCTGGGACTTTCTGGCCCACGAGGACCGCCCTTCTGCGCCAAGTTGTCCCGGAGGGGGCTCCGATCTCCGTTTCCCGTTCTTCTCAAGTTGGGGGGTGTCTTGGTCTCGGAGGCCCTATGGGCTCACCTTGATGGAAAGGGGGGGCCGCCTCCGCCGCTTCGAAAGTCGGCTCCGTGGTGTAACCCCCTTTGCCGTGGCTGTCGTCACCCCGCCTTCCGGTCTCGGGCAGGAGGACGACTCACGCACACTCTTTCGTTCTGTTCGGCATCCCATCCACGCTCGGGTGACGACGCGGCCGCGTCCTGTAAATTCCAGCCTTCGTTGCTCCCCAACTCGGTCCACTCCACCCCCGGAATGATGGTGCTCGTTCCCAAGCTCGTCACGACGCTCAAGGACTACACCCGCCAGCAGTTCGCCAACGACCTCCTTGCCGGGGTGATCGTCGGTGTGGTGGCGCTCCCGCTCGCGATTGCGTTCGCGATCGCAAGTGGCGTCACGCCGCAGGCCGGCCTCTACACTGCTATCATTGCCGGCTTCATCATCTCCAGCCTTGGCGGTTCCCGCGTTCAAATCGGGGGTCCCACCGGTGCCTTCGTTGTCATCGTCTACGGAATCGTTCAGCGATACGGTATTGAAGGGCTCACCATCGCGACGGTGATGGCGGGGCTCATACTGATCGCACTCGGGCTCTCGGGTCTCGGTGGGGCGATCAAGTTTATTCCGTTC
>DATJGL010000149.1:0-2802 GCA_035495075.1 Gemmatimonadales bacterium | reverse complement strand
CCGTCATCGTCGAGTGCACGCCCAGGATCGACGGCCCGTAGTAGTGGATCAAGTAGTTGCGGAAGTTCAGGCCGCGGATGAGGCGATACGCGCCCTCCATCTCCGCCGGGCAGCGCGTATCGAGGTCCGAGTCGGCCGGGTCGATGTCGTCCTCGCCGAGCAGGTCCGTGATCTTGCGCGAGGAGAACTGGCTGATGATCTGCGAGCCCGGGACCGACGTCATGTAGGGGTTCCTCCCCGACATGCCGTACTTGTACGTGTTGTAGTCGGAGCACGGTGGATTCAGTGGGATGGCCCAGGTGTTGGTGGTCCCGGTGACCAGGCGCTCGCTGTTCAGGTACATGTACGAGGAGGGGTTGGCGACGACATAGGACATCTTGATGCCGTGCTGTTGCGCGAGCACCTGCTCGACCCGGTTTCCGGCGGCATAGCGGGTGGTGAACTGTCCGCCGGACGAATGCCCGCCGATGACGATGGTCTTGAGGTTCGGGCACAGGCTCGCGATCTTGAGAAGCATCGAGTCCATCACCGCGAACGTGCTGACGTTGGCAGGGCGCGGATGGGCCGAGGTGCTCAGCGACTGGTCCCCCTGCTTCCAGCCGTCCGAGTCCCAGAACAGCATGTCCGACGCGAGACTGTTGGCGGTGATGTCGTCCTCGATGAGGAACTGCGGGCCGACCAGGAGGCTCGTGGTGTTGTTCACCCCCGCGGTCGAGGCAGCCGACTGCATGTTGCTGAGGGCGGTTTCGCAGTGGCGGTTTCCACCATGGACGAGCACGACCAGGCGAACGACGCTCGAGTGAGCGGAAGTGATCGACTGGTTGGCGTCATAGGGGATCTTCAGCGTGTGGCCAGAGACGGTGACGGAGAAGCGCTGCGACCCCACGTGCGTGACCGCTTGAGCCGACGCATCCGTGGCTGTGACCAGGGCCACTGGCATGAGCGTGAGCCAACATGCAACAGCCTGGGCGAGGGCGAATTTCTGGCGCAAGGGTAACCTCCCGGGTGGCGCGGCCGCGCCCTCGCGTGGGGTACCGGGCGCATGGTGGGACGACAGGTGTTGCGGCCGTTCGTCGGGGCTCTAGGGGGGTGCGGCTCAGCCCTCGGCTTGTACAATGTGCAATCGACAACGCGTCAGAACAAGACCTGAGTCTGACCGACAGGTCGAGCACTGACGAACGACTCAGGTGTCGACCGGATGCGCGAGCGAATTTGCGGCGCAAACGAGCGCGTGCGTGCGAGTCAGTGACCGCGGCTCTGCGCCGAGTGCCATGACCGAACAGTGACCGTGCAGCGTCATGGCCGCGAGCTGACGACGCGCCCCTCGGCGGGCTCCGGTCACGTGCCCGAGGCCCGCCGCCGCGTGGGACGTCTAGCTGCGTCGATCGATCGCGACGTACGGACGCCGCGTCGCTCCCGTGTAGATCTGGCGCGGGCGCCCGATCCGCGTCGCCGGGTCGCCTCGCATCTCGAGCCACTGCGCGATCCAGCCCGGCATGCGGCCGATCGCGAACAGCACGGTGAACATGTTCACCGGGATCCCGAGCGCCTTGTAGATGATGCCGGAGTATACGTCGTCGTTCGGGTAGAGCTTGTGGCTGATGAAGTACTCGTCCTTGAGGGCGATCTCCTCCAGCTGGACGGCGATCTCCAGTTGCCGGCTGTGGATGCCGAGTTTCAGCAGCACTTCCTTGCACGAGCGCTTGAGGACCGCGGCACGCGGGTCGTAGTTCTTGTAGACACGGTGGCCGAAGCCCATCAGCCGGCTGTTGTCCTTCTTGTCCTTGGCGCGCGCCACGAACTTCTGCGCGTCACCGCCCTCGGCTTCGATGCGCTCCAGCATCTCGATCACCTGCTGGTTGGCACCGCCGTGGAGGGGGCCCCACAGCGCGCTGATACCGGCGGAGATGCTGGCGAACAGGTTGGCCTGCGAGCTGCCCACCATGCGCACGGTGCTGGTGGAGCAGTTCTGTTCGTGATCGGCATGCAGGATCAGCAGCAGGTCGAGCGTGCGCGCGAGCAGCGGATCGACCAGATAGCCTTCGGCCGGGGTGGCGAACATCATGTTGAGGAAGTTGCTCGCGTAGTCGTACGCGTTGCGCGGGTAGACGAACGGCTGGCCGATCGAGGTCTTGTAGGAGTAGGCGGCGATGGTCGGCATCTTGGCGATCAGCCGCACGGCCGCGTCGTGGATCGCCTTCTCGCTCTGCACCGGCTCCTGGTAGAACGTGGCCAGGGCGGCAACGGCCGCGGCGCACACCGGCATCGGGTGGGCGTCCTTGGGCAGCGCCTCGAAGAAGCGGCGGAAGTTCTCGTGCAGGAGCGAGTGGCGCGTGACCTCGCGGGTGAAGCCCGCCAGTTCGAGCCGGCTCGGCAGCTCGCCCTTGAGCAGCAGCCACGAGACCTCGAGGAAGTCACTCTTCTCCGCCAGTTCCGCGATGTCGTAGCCGCGGTAGCGGAGGATGCCCTTCTCGCCGTCGATGAACGTGATCGCGCTCTGGCACGAGCCGGTGTTGCCATAGCCGGGATCCAGGGTGATGAGCCCGGTCTGGGCCCGCAGTTTCTCGATGTCGATCGCGATCTCGTTCTCGCTGCCGCGGATCAACGGCAGTTGGATCTGCTTACCGTTCAGGCTGAGGCTGGCGCCCGCCTGGATCGGGGGCGCGATTTGGGTCGTCATGGCTCCCTCCCTTCGGAGCGATCCGATCGCTCCGCAATGCACCTGGGTTCGTAGCTGGGGCCCTGTCTTGTGCACGCACGATGCCAAGGGCTGCGGACGGAGCGCGCTGTCGGAAGACGGTG
>DATJGL010000148.1:0-4787 GCA_035495075.1 Gemmatimonadales bacterium | reverse complement strand
CCATGAGCGTCTCGCACATTCTCTGGTCGTTAGTCGTCGGTTTCGTAGTCGGTCTCCTGGCGCGCGCAGTGCTCCCCGGGGCCGACCATATCGGCACGCCGCTCACCATTCTGGTGGGCATCGTGGGCTCCTGGGTCGGCGGATTCATCGGATCGCTGATCAACAAGCCTGCTCCAGGCTCCAAGTTTCACCCTGCCGGATTCGGGATGTCGATCGTCGGGGCGGTGGTCCTCTTGCTCCTGCTGCGAATGGTTCGCTGAAGACGGGGATGGCAGATAGCGAAGGGCTTTATCCATGGGGGCTGCACTCACGGGAGGCAAACGATGAGCCTGTTCGATGAGTTGTCCTCGCAGCTGTCCGGGGCGCTTGGAGGCGCCGCCGGGCAGCATCCCGGACTGCTGGGCCACGTCGCGGACCTGGTGAACAACCCGGCGACCGGCGGCTTCACCGGCCTGGTCCAGGCGTTTCACGATCATGGCCTGGGTGGTGTGGTGAGCTCGTGGATCGGCACGGGGCCCAATCAGTCGATCTCGGCCGATCAGATCAGCAAGGTGTTGGGGCCGGAGAGGGTTCAACTCATCGCAGGCAAGCTCGGCGTGGCTCCTGAGACCGTGAGCACCCAGCTGGCTACGATGCTGCCGGCGCTGATCAACCATCTCACGCCGAACGGAACCGCGCCGAGCAGTGGGGCGCTGCAGCAGGCACTGGAGGCGCTCAAGCCGAAGCCGGCGCCGGCCTGAGCCCGTTCAGTGCCGGGGGGGAGCCTCCCTCCTGACGCTACGCCCTTCCGGCTCAGGGCCGGTCAGAATTTGGCCGACGCGATCCACGGCGCCGAAGCGATCTTGCCGAGGTTGAGATCGGGCAGCTTGGCCCGCAGGTCGCCCATGTTCTTGATCTGATTCTCCAGGAGAAACGACTGCGTGACCAGGGCACCGGGGAACGTGACTTCTCTCTTGCCAAGCTGACCGGCAAGCTGGAGCGCGAGGGTGCGCGTGACGGCGGCGCCGACTGCGCTCGGATCCGTGGTGGCGGTTGCCTTCCAGGGGCTGTCCTTCCTGGTCATCAGCTCGATGTCGGCGTTCGAGATGTCGATCCCGTACGCGGCCACCTTGGTGCCCAATTTGTGCTGCTCGATGGCCGAGACGGTGCCCTTGGTGACCTCATCGTAGGGAGCGAAGATCGCCTTCACGTCCGGGTGTGCCTTGAGCGCGCGGTCGGCGAGCTTGGCATTGTCGGCCGCTACGTCGTGGCTCCACTTCCCCACCGAAAACTTCTGCCTCCACTTGTGGTCGGCGACGAACTTCTTCCAGACCACGTCGCGCCGCTCGAGCGGCGCGATGACGAACGGGTTCACGTAGCCGACGGCAACGCCGTCGCCGATGTCCTTGGCCATCTGGGTAAGTACCAGCGTGGCGAGATCGGCGTCGTTCTGCGCAGTCTCGACGGCCTTGGATGCGCAGGCGAGCACTTTGACATCGTACACCACGACGGCGATGCCGGCGTCGGTCGCCTGGTTGATCAGCGGGCACAGGGTCTCGGATCGGCCGTGGTCCACGATGATGCCGGCGACTCGGGACGCGATGGCGGCTTTCATGTCGGCGGCCTGCTTCGCATCATCGGCCCGGGCGTCGTGGAGCTGCATCTCGAAGCCGACGGAGTCGGCCTGCTGCCGGGCGCCTTTGGTCCACTGCTCGAAGTAGTCGCCCGCGCCGCTTAACTGGACCAGCGCGATCTTAACCGGGCCCTTGTCGAAGGGGGCCGGCTTCTCCACTGCCGTTGCCGTCGCGGAGTTGCTCGACGCATCCTGCCTGCTGCGGTCGCCGCCAGGGGAGCAGGCGGTGAGAGCGAGCACCATGCATACCAGGAGGTCGGGAGTCGTGTGGCATTTCATCTGGCCGTGCCTTGTCGGGTGTAGTGTCTGATGGGGACAAGATCATATGCCCCGCGATCCGCGGAAGCGCCAGGGCTGGCCTTGCCCCGCGCACGGCCGCCGGTGAGCAAAACGGCGAAGTGGAGCGCCGAGGTCCAGCGGCGTGCTATGATGCCGGAGGACGTCGTCCCGGACAGCGATACGGACCGTCGGTGGTTTGCCTGTGCCCTACAAAGAAAGGCCCCGTAACAATGAAGCTTCCCAAGGTCGTTTCCCCCGACGAATGGAATGCCGCGCACGCCAGGTTGCTCGCAAAGGAGAAGGCGGCCACGCGTGACCGCGACGCACTGGCCGCCGAGCGACGGCGGCAGCCTATGGTCCGCATCCACAAGGAGTATGTGTTCGAAGGACCCAACGGCGAGGTCAGCCTGCTCGACCTGTTCGAAGGCCGTCGTCAGCTGATCGTCTACCACTTCATGTTCGCTCCAGGGGTAGATGGCTGGCCGGAGGCCGGCTGCCCGGGCTGCTCGATGGTCGCGGATCAGGTCGCCAACTTGGCCCACCTGCATGCGCGCGACACTTCGTTTGTCTTTTTGTCGCGTGGGCCCTATCGAAATCTCGAGCGGTACCGGGAGCGCATGGGCTGGGATATCCCCTGGTATTCCTCGGCCGGCACCAGCTTCAACGACGACATGGGCGCCACCACGGAACACGGCGAGACTCATGGCTTGAGCGTCTTCTTCCGCGACGGGTCAATCATCTATCGGACCTATTTCACCGGCGGCCGCGGCGTCGAAACGCTCGGCCCAGTCTGGACCTTTCTCGATCTCACACCGCTCGGCCGGCAGGAAGATTGGGAGGACTCAGCAGAAGGGTATCCGCAAACCCCGCGCTATCAGTGGTGGCGCCGGCACGACGAGTACGAGGAGGCGGCCCGGGAGTCGCGGAGATGAGCAAGCTCCGCTTCAACATCACGATGTCGCTCGACGGCTACGTCGCCGGGCCCCATCAGAGCGTGAAGCACCCGCTGGGCGTTGGAGGCGAGCATCTCCACGACTGGGCGCTCAAGCTCAAGACCTTTCGGGAGCTTCACGGCGACGGAGGCGGGGGCGAGACGGGAGTCAACGACGACATCGTGCGAGAGACGTTCGACAACATCGGTGCGACGATCATGGGCCGGAACATGTTCGGCGGAGGCCCCGGCCCATGGGGGATCGAGCCGTGGAACGGGTGGTGGGGGAAGAACCCGCCGTTCCACACGCCGGTGTTCGTACTGACCCATCACATGCGCGCGCCGCTAGAGATGGAGGGTGGGACGAGGTTCATCTTTGTCACCGACGGGATCGAGACGGCGCTCGCGCAGGCGAAGAAGGCCGCGGGCAACAGGGACGTGACGCTCGGCGGCGGGGCCAGTGTTGCGCAGCAGTACCTGGCCGCTGGGCTGATCGACGAGATGGAGCTGCACGTCGTGCCGCTGCTCCTCGGCGGTGGCGAGCGATTGTTCGATCGGGTCGACGGGGGCAGGGTGAAGCTCGAGCCGGTGCGCACGGTTGAGGGGCCGGGCGTGGTGCACCTCAAGTATCGCGTCGTCAAGTAGGTCGGTGGCGCTCGCGCCAGGGCGGGGCTTTGCCGGGGCGCTGCAGAGATGGCGCTCGCGCCCTGGCAGGGGCCCCTCTCGGGGCGCTGGAGAGACCGCGCTCCCGCCAGGGCAGGGTCCGCCGGGACGCTGCAGAGCGCGACCGCCGAAACCCGGGGCCGTCCGTGCGGCCATCGGCATCTCTAGCCGACGTCGCCCCGGTTTCCGACGCGCGCTCTGACGCGTCCCTTTGAGCCCCGCCCCGGCGGCTCGCGCTTACGCGGGGCTCGAGTCACCCCTCGCTCTGACGCACTTCCTACGCGAGTTGCTCCGGCTTCTTCTCCACCGGCAGCCCGTGCTCGCGCCACGCGGCCCACCCGCCGACCAGGGCCCGCGCCTTCTTCCATCCTGCTCTCCGAAGCTCTCGCGCCACCCGGGCGCTTGTGGCTTCGTCCTTTCACGCACAGTAGAGCACCAGCGTGGCGTTCTGGTCGAGGCGCTTTTCTCGCGCGAGACGCACGGCGTCCTCCGGCGGCAGGCGAAGCGCTCCCGCAGCGATGTCCGCATCGTCGCGATAGCTCCGCTCGGTGCGCACGTCGGCGACGATCACCGGCTCGCCGGACCGCTGGACCGCACGGAATTCGTCGATAGTAATCCGCTCCGGCACGGCTGCGTCGGAGGGAGCGGGGGGCCTGGAGACGGTGGGCTGCGCCGGCGGAGGCGACATCCGAGGCGCGGGCGACGTGGACGAGGCCGGCGGCGCGGCAGGGGCGAGCCGGCGGAGATAGATCGCGATGCCTCCCCCGTGGACGACTACCGAGAGGAGCACGACGAGGCACGTGACCGCGAAGAGGCGATCGGCCCCGGGCACGCCGGCGAACACCGGTAACAGCACCAGCAGCAACGAGCTCAAGCCGCGGGGCCCGAACAGGCCGATCAGCCGGCGGCTCCCGGCGTCGAGGCCCGACCGCAGCAGCACCGGCACCAGGACGGCCGTCCGAACGAATAGCGCCAGGAGCGCGAAGAGCAGCACCCGCCAGTCCGCGATTAGCGGAAGCCCGGTCCAGATCAGGCCGGCGCCGAACGCCACGAAGGTCAGCAGCAGGAACATCTCCGCCGACGCCTCGCCGTAGTCGAGGAAGCAGTCGCACAGCTCGACGTCGAGCGCTGCGATCACCAGTCCCGCGGCGAACGCCGCCAGGAACCCGCTACCGCCGACCGCCTCCGCTGCCGCATAGGCGCTGAACGCCACGCCCAGCGCGTAGAGCGACTCGTAGTCGCGGCGCACGCCGACCCGCCGGCGCACCTGGTCCAGCAGCGTAATCGCCACCCACCCCGCAC
>DATJGL010000147.1:0-7229 GCA_035495075.1 Gemmatimonadales bacterium | reverse complement strand
TATTGGGGCCGGCCCGTGCCCGGCTTCGGCGACCCGAGAGCGTCGCTCCTGATCGTGGGATTGGCCCCGGCGGCACACGGCGCGAACCGCACCGGCCGCATGTTCACCGGCGATTCCAGCGGGAACTGGCTGTACGAAGCGTTGCATCGCTACGGGTTCGCGAGCCAGCCGGAGTCGCTGAGCCGGGACGACGGCCTGGCGCTCTCGGACTGCTATATCACTGCCGCGGCCCGCTGCGCACCGCCGGACAACAAGCCTTCGCCCGAGGAGCTGGCCAACTGCCGCCGGTTTCTCGAGCGCGACATCGCCCTCCTCACTCGTGTACGCGTCGTACTTGCGCTCGGTCGAGTGGCTTGCGATGCCTGGCTTCGCGCCGCAGGGTGGTGGAAAACGCTGTTGCCCGCTGACCGCCCGCAGTTCGCCCACGGCCGCGAAGCGGCCTTACCGGATGGCCGCATCCTGCTCTGCTCATTCCACCCGAGCCGCCAGAATACCAATACGGGGAAGCTGACGCGGGAGATGTGGTACGAGATCTTTGCGAGGGCGAGAAACCTGGTAAAACAGCGTGAACGGTAAACGGTGGAACGGGGGGTCCGGTATTAGGCAATCCCGCCGTTCACTGTTTACTGTTCACCGTTCACGCGGTTGACTAGGGGTGCTCACACCGCTCCCCTGCTTTTTCCTTACCCCGCCCACGACCCTCTTGTACAGCTCCCCCGCCTTGAGCGTCGCGCTGGGGCTCTGGACGCCATTGATGAGTGCCACCTCCTCTACCTTCACCGAGGAGGGATAACGCTGGTTGAACTCCGCCACTGTCATCGCCTGGTCCAGCTTCACCAGCTCGAGCCTGGCCGGCTGCACGTTGAGCGCCGCCGGATCGTTCAGCTCTCGGAAACTGGCGATGCCTCGACGAAAAGTGGCGTCATACGCCTGAAGGCTCGCGGCCCCGGTGTACGCCAGGATGCCGTAGGTCGTGCCTCGATACGAAATGAACGAGACCAGCCCCTGGATCTGCCCCTGGTCGGTCTGGGCGCTGAAATAGCTCGTGGCCGCCGGCATTCCGTTGATGGATTGGGTGCTTCCCTGCCCTGCCTGAACGCCTTGCTGTGACAGGAATTGGCGTGCTGCCTGGGTGGGATCTGTCTGCCCGGCGAGCGAGAGCTGCATCATCGCATCCTGGTTCGGGCTCACCCCAACCACCGCATCCGCCGAGTTCTGCGTCTTCCAGCCGTCGGGAAAGGTTAGCTGGAATTTCAAGTCGGGATGCAGGAACGTCGTGCCCTGGAAATATCCCTGCCGGGGATCCTCGCCGTACACCATTCCGTTGAGCCGCCGCATGTACTCGTCGCGACCGACGATCGACTTGCCCAAGTCGCGGTGCAGTGTGTCGAGGCGAGCCTGGGTGGTCTGGGCCCGATTCTCGGGGTCAGGATGCGTAGAGAGCCATTCCGGCAGCTTGCCGCCGCCCTCCAGCTGGCTCACCCCTTCCAGCGTCTGGAACATGTTGAGCATCTGTCGGACGTCGTAGTTCTGATTCAACGCATAACGAAATCCCGCGAGGTCCGCCTGGTTCTCAGCGTCACGATCGTACTTGAGAAAGAGGATGCCGAGTCCGCTCCCCACGGCCGAGCCGAGGGGCTGGAGGTCGGGGCGGAGAATCATGCCCAGGCCAAGCCCTAGCTGAGCCACCTCCGACCTCGAGATCTGTTGCACTTGATGGCGGTTGGTGACGTGGCCGATCTCGTGCCCGACGACGGTGGCCAGTTCCGCCTCGTTTGTGATGGCGGTCATCAGGCCGCGGGTGACGAAGATGAACCCGCCGGGGAGTGCGAACGCATTGACCGAGGCATCGTTCACCACGTGAAATTCCCAGGGGAGCTGGGGCCGCTCCGACGCTTTGGCCATCTTCTGGCCGACAGCGGAGACGTAGCTCTGGATCGCCGCATCGTTGTAGTAGCCGATGCTCTGCGCGACCTCCTGAGCGCTTTGCTTGCCCATCTCGATCTCCTGGCTTTCGGAGACGAGCGACAGCTCGGACTTTCCGGTCACGGGATTGGTCGCGCACGCGGCGGCGAGCGCGATCGGGAACATCGCCAGGCGCCGGTCCATGGGAACCTCCTCGGGGTTGTCGAGCTCCGAAACTAAGAAGCAATGGGGCCGGCGGACTGTGAGATCCGTCGGCCCGAAAGCACAACCAGCCGACGCTAACCTTCGTAATAGCTAGGGCTTACGCCGTGGGATAGGGCGTGCCTTGGATGTGGGCGGAGCGGAGTCGGCCGTTTCGCCGCCCACGCTTTCGGTGACCGCCGGCGGGGGGGCGGCCTCGCTCATCTTGTCCGCCAGCGTGAAGGTGCTCTGGCCCCTGGCGTCTACACCGAGCCCGGCGCGGGTGGAGCCGGCGCGGTCCGCAAAGACGATGTTGGACGAGCCGTCCGCCGAGATGCCGAGGACGCTCCGCGTCTTTCCACTCTCATCGGCGAAGGCAACGGAGCCGGTCTGGTCCGGGAGCAATGCGAAGACGGCGCGAGCGTGTCCCGCGGAATCGGAGAACGAAAGTCCGGAGGTCCCGTCCTGCAGCAGGCTCACCTTGACCCGCGCGTGCCCGGCCTGATCCTGGAGAACCAGCCGAACCGCGCCATCCTCACCCAACCCCCAGACCCCTCTGAGCACGTTGTTCTGGTCGCGCAGGACGAACTGACGCGCCGCAACCTCCCGCGCCACGCTGCCCGGCATACCATGCTTCCCGGTGACCCACACCAGCGCGACGACGAGGCCGAGCAGGATCGCGATGCAAATGAACGAGAGGTTCGTCGAACGTTGCAGCCTGCGGTTTTCGCGTTCCAGAGTCTCGAGCCGGTTCAGGAACATGACCTCGGGACGGGCTCGGGCGGCCTGCTCTTCGCGCGGGGGCTCGGAGCTCGTGGTTCCGCTCACGTGACCTCCTGCGGAGCGTCGAGGAAGTAGGAGTTGCACGCCCGATCCAGCAGGTCCGGCGTGAGCCGAGAAGCAACCTCGAGATAGTGGACCATGTCGAGGAAGTGATCCAGCACGTCGCGGGGATGGCAGTTCCGCGGAATAATCTGGCGCCGGCCGTAGTACTCGGCGTACATGTGCGGCACCGCCCAAGTCTCGTAGGCAATGTCACGCTCCGCACAACACCGCCGGAAGATTTCGGCGTATTCCTGCTGCGTCGGGCCGAACACGTGGAGCTTGTAGTGGATCCGGCGCAGGAACGCCTCTTCCACCAGCTCGTGGGGCGACAGGTTGGTCGAAAAGATCAGCAAGCAGTCGAACGGCACCGGGAACTTGCCGCCGGTATGCAGCGTGAGGAAATCAGTGCGCTTCTCGAGCGGCACGATCCACCGGTTGAGCAGATCGCGCGGTGGCGTCCGTTGCCGACCAAAGTCATCGAGGATCAGCACGCCGCCGTTGGCTTTCAGCTGAAACGGCGCCGTGTACATCTTGGTATAGTTGTCGTATTGCAGGTCGAGCTGATCCAGGGTAAGCTCGCCGCCGGTCAAGACGACTGGCCGGCGAACCGGTACATAGCGACGGTCGTACTCGGGCAGCTGCTTGAGCCAGGCCGGCTGATCGGGCGTGAGCGCCGGCTCGTCGTCCGGCACCTGGTGGTGATAGACCGGGTCGTACAACACCAGGATCTGACCGTCAACCTCGATCGCGTAAGGGATGTATAGATGGCCACCCAGCAGCCGTGAAATGGTTTCCGCGATGAGCGTCTTGCCGTTTCCCGGGCCACCGTACAGAAAAAGCGACTTGGCGGAGTTGATGGCAGGCCCGAGCATTTCGAGTATGGGGTCGGCCAGCACCATGTTGCGAAAGCCGAGTCTCACCGAGTCGCGCGAAACGTGCACGCGGGAGATCGACTGCCGCATGGTCCATTCGCGGTACTGCGCGAGCGGCACCGGCGCCGGTCCGATGTACTGGCTCGACTCCAACGCCTCGCGAGCCCGGGTGCGTCCTTCGGTGGTGAGATCGAAGGTGTAACCGCCGCGTCCCGCGCCGCTGGTTCCGCGGACTTCCGCCAGGCGGCGCTGCTGCAAGCCCAGCAGCATGTCATCGACGAACGGAAACGGGAGTTTCAGTGTTTCCATCAGCTGCTGGCCAGTGCGCGCACCCTGCACGTACAGCGTCTTGAGCAGCAGGTCTACAACGAACTCGGCAGACAGCCCGGTGGCCTCGATGGTCTCCGGCAGCGGCGGGCGGGTCGGTTCAGCGGCCGGCGTGGGCGTCGGAATGGGAGCGGCGCTCATGGATGAGACTCCTCCGTACACACGATCTGGTCTCCCTCGCGGGTTCCGCTCGCGGCCAGCGTCCCAGCCGGCAGCTCGAGGGCGCCATCCGCCCGCTGGTGCCAGCCTGTCCGACCACCGGGCCCGAGGTTGGGATACGTCGCGACCACGGTGCCGTCCGGATCGAGAAACGCGATGTCGAGCGGAAAGCGCATTCCCATCATATGGACCGCCCGACACGGTCGGAGCAGGAGCCCTTCCCCCGGCCCAAGCTTCGACCTACCGAGCAACCCCTTCAGCCGCAGCCACCAGCGATCCGCAACTGCGATGCGGTTGCCCAGCACCCAGCCACGCTGGTTGGCCGCGCGCAGCACCCGCACGTCAACGGCCCAGAGCCTGGAAGATCTGGATCATCGCCGAGCCCAGGATCACCACGAACATCGCGGGAAAAATGAAAAGGACCAGCGGGAAAACCAGCTTGATCGTGGTCTTGGCCGCAGCCTCCTCGGCCCGTTGCCGGCGCTTGGTGCGCAGCGTATCGGCCTGCACCCGGAGCGCCTGTGCGATCGAGGTCCCGAACCGATCAGTCTGAATCAGCATCGCCATGAGCGACTTGAGATCGTCCAGCCCGGTCCGCTCGCCCATGTTGCGGAAGGCGTCGTCGCGCGGCGTACCGGCTCGGATCTCGAGATTGACGAGGGCAAACTGCTCGCTCAGTACCGGGCTCAGCCGCTCGATCTCTTCCGAGACCCGGACCAGAGCCTGGTTGAGCCCGAGGCCCGCCTCCACGCAGACCACCAGCAGGTCCAACGCGTCGGGCAGCGCCTTCTGCATTTCCTTTTGACGGCGTCGGATCCGCCCGCCGATGAAGATCGTCGGCGCCACATAGCCCAACGCACTGAACCAGACCGTGGCGATAAGACCCATGAACGTCGCCATTCCCAGCACGCTCAGGATGGTGACGACGCTAAAAGCCATCGCGATGGGCAGAGCCAACCGCGATCCAAGGTAAACCGGCACCGCCGCCTGACTCGCATAGCCTGCTTGGAGCAGCCGAAGCCGGGTTGCGGATATGTCCTTGTGACCGGGCTCGATCCGCTCCCCCAGCGCCTGAATCAGGCCGGCGAGCTTCTCGGCGCGAAGTTGCCGCCGACGACGACGCAGAATGTCGGCCGCGTGCGGGTCGGTCTCGAGCTCCGACAATCGGGACGCGACCGTGCTCTGGCGACCGGGCGTAATTTCGCCGAGAAACATGACCACGAAGGTCACCGAAATAGCGATCAGACCTACGGCAAGAATGAGGAGCACCCGGGCCTCAGATCTCGATGTCCACGATGCGACGTATCCAGATGTACCCGATGATCTGCATTACCCCGGCAATCGCTACCATGAGCTTCCCTATTGGGTGCGTAAACAGCAGCCTCATGTAGGGCGGGTTCAAGAAATAGATCACAATCCCGACGATGATCGGGAGGACGGCCAGGGTATAGCCGGTGAACCGCCCCTGGGCCGTATACACTTTTAGCTGCCGGCGGATAGTAAAACGCGCCCGGATGACCTGAGCCAGGTTGTCGAGTACCTCGGCCAGGTTGCCGCCGACTTCCCGCTGGATCAGGATGGCAGTCACCAGAATCCGTACATCGACCAGATCAACGCGGTCGGCCATCGCGATAATTGCGTCATCAAAGGGGAGGCCGAACCGCTGCTCCTCGAAAGTGCGCAGGAACTCCCCCGCGATCGGCTCCTGGGTCTCGTCCGCAACCATCTTGAGACCGGCCGACAGAGGGTGACCTGCCCGGATGGCCCGCCCAAGCAGATCGATTGCCTCCGGCAATCCCGCCTCGAAGGCATCGTTCCGCCGCCTCCGCTTCCACTTGAGGTACCAGAAAGGCAGATACGCACCGATCGCGGTCGCGACGATACCAAAGGGCAGAAACCGGGTGATGGTGAACACGCTGGAGCCGAGGCCAACGCCCAGACCGAGCACTAGGAGCAGCAGCGTCTCGACCCGCCACTCCAACCCCGCCTGCTGGATCAGCCCACCCAGGTCGCGCAGTTGCGGCGTCCGGGCAGAGAGCGCCCGGAGCCATGCCGGCTGCTGATCCGCCGGCCGGCGCAGCAGGCCACCGGCCTCCGCTTCTGCCAGATCCAGGGACCCGAGGGTCTTGAGCTGCTTCACCACCTGGCGACGGCGGCGGGCCTCCTGCAACACCTCGAGCAGGAGCGCAAAGCCGACTGCGCCGAATACGACGGCGCAGAAGACCAGGAGGGCTGAAATCCACGACGTGACCGGGAGGCTCACCAGCGGCCTCCGCCGGCGGCTCGGCTACCGCTTTCACGCTGGTTGAGGAACAGGAGTGCCGAGAGATCGATGCCGTACGCCTTAAGCCGCTCGGTAAATTTGGGACGGATGCCGGAGGCCTTGAACCGCCCAAGCACCCGCTCGTCTTCTCCGATGCCCATCCGCTCGAAGACGAAGATGTCCTGCATGGTGATGATGTCGCCTTCCATGCCCGAGATCTCGGCGATCTGAATCAGCTTGCGGGAGCCGTCGCTGAGCCGGCTCACCTGAATCACGACCTGAATGGCGCTCGAGATCTGCTGCCGGACCGCCTTCTCGGGCAGGTCGAGGCTCGCCATGGAGACCATCGTCTCCACCCGGCTCAGCGCGTCGCGCGGGGTGTTGGCGTGAATCGTGGTGATCGAGCCGTCGTGACCGGTGTTCATGGCCTGAAGCATGTCCACCGCCTCGCCGCCGCGGCACTCGCCCATGATGATGCGGTCGGGGCGCATCCGGAGGGCGTTGATCAGGAGCAGGCGCTGGGAGACCTCGCCCGAGCCCTCGATGTTGGCGGGCCGGGTTTCCAATCGCACACAGTGCGGTTGCTTGAGCTGAAGCTCGGCCGAGTCCTCGATGGTGACGATCCGCTCGGTGGTCGGAATGAACGACGACAGAATGTTGAGCAGGGTCGTCTTGCC
>DATJGL010000146.1:0-33415 GCA_035495075.1 Gemmatimonadales bacterium | reverse complement strand
CCCTTCTTCATCGCGGGCGGCATCGTTGCCCTGGTGGGGCTCCTGGCCTTCCAGGTTGAGGTCGAGCCGCCTACTGTCAAAGCCGTACCGGCGCCGGCGCCGGAAACTCCCGCATAAAAATTGAGGGGGCGGCTATGAGCGTCGAGGAGCGGCTCGACCGGCTCGAGCAGCGGCTGCATGTCGTCGAGACATTGGTGCGAGATCTCGTGCGCACGCGTGGGGCGGCTCCGGTCGAGACGCCGCCGCCGCTGGGTGGGGCCAGCCCCCCAACGGCTGGGCCTCCCGCCTCCGAGCCGGTCTCGCCACTCCGCGAGGCGCCGCTCGACCCGATTGTGCAGAGTCCCGAACGTCCGCGCGCGGCCTACCGGGCTACGGCCCTCGAGGGAATCGCCCGTCCCCGGGCGAGCGTTCTCCGCTCCGAGGAATGGATCGGCCAACGCGGGTTGCTCGCGGTCGGCGTGCTGGGGCTCGTGCTCGCCGCCGGATACCTGCTCAAGCTCTCGTTCGACCGGGGCTGGATCTCGCCGTTCGTCCGCTGCATCGGCGGCGCGGTTGGCGGCGCTGTCGTAGGTGGGCTCGGCTGGCGCCTGCTCGGACGCTACCGCACCTACGGCGCGTCGTTGATTGGTTGCGGTGCCGCAATCGTCTACCTGGCGGCCTGGGCCGCGGCGAAGTTGTACGGTCTGGTGCCGCCCGCAACCGGCATCGGCGCGCTGGCCCTCGTCTCGCTCGGTCTCGCCGCCATCGCATTCGCGATCAACGTTGAAGCACTCGGCACCGCGGCCGCGTTCGGAGCGTTCATTGCCCCAGTACTTCTGGGCAAACGAGGAAATCCCGACACGCTGCTCATCTACCTTGCGGCGGTCGGCGTCGCGCTCGGGTGGGTCGCCGCCCGGAAACGCTGGCGTACGACCGCGGCTCTGGTGGCGTTGAGCTTTTTCGGGCTTGGATGGACCGGCACGGCAGACTCGCGACATCCGTTCGGCGCCCTGGCCTACACGATGCTTGGCGGCGCGGGCGGGATCTATGTAGGGCTTCGGGAGCGCTGGTGGGAGACCCGCTTTCTCGCCTTCTGGGGAGGCTGGGCTCTGCTCGCCACAGTACACGACAAGCTGAGTCCTGCCTGGCCCACGCTGGTTGCGGGCATTCTCCTCGCGGCGCCCGTCTGGTGGCATGCGCTGCAGCGCCCGACATGGCTGCCGATACGGCTCACCGCAGGCGTGGCCGGCGAGGGCGTCACCGTTGGAGAGGCGCTCTACTTCTTCACCACGCCGTTACTGCTGAGTTGGGCCGTTCCGACAGCGGCGCCCGATGTGTTCACCGCGCATCCGGGCCTCGTGGCGCTAGTGGTGGGCGTTCCTTACTTGCTCGTGGGATACGGGAGCCGCCGACCACCGTTCGCGCTGGTCGGCGTGACAGCGCTGGCCTCCGCGGTGCTTCAGCGCTGGTCCGGGATCGAGGGCCCGGCGATTCTACTGGGCTTCGCAGCTCTCTGGGCGGGGCTCGACCACTTGCTCCAGCGGGAGGACGGGCGCTGGTACTCGCTCGGCACGTTGGCCGTCGCGCTGGCGCAGCTCCTGGGGGATCTGGCGGGTCGCCGCGGGTTCGATGACGCCGCATTCACCGGACCCTGGGCGCTGGTGCTGTGGCTGGCGCTGGGCATAACGGCGGCGTTGGCGGCCGGTCTTTGGCGGCGCGAGCCGTCCGGCGCGGTGGCGGAGTTGGTGCCGCGCGTGCTCTGGCTTGCGGCCGGCGCGATTGCGCTTTTCGGCGTCACCGAAGAAATCGGGCGCTTCTTCCGACTGCGCGAGGGTCCGGTGGAGACGGCTCATCTGGCGAGCGGCCTGGCGGTGAGCGCTTGGTGGCTGGTCTTTGCGGCGGCTCTGGTGATGCTCGGTCTCCGGCGACGAATCCGTCCGGTGCGACTCGCCGGCCTGGGCGTGGCCGGCCTGGCCGTCTTCAAGGTGCTGGCCTTTGATCTCGCCTCCCTCGATGCGCTCTACCGAGTTGGCTCGGTTTTCATTCTGGGGCTCGTGTCGCTGCTGCTTGCTTATCTCTATCACCGGCAGGCGCGCGGCGCCGGGACAGGATGAGCCCGGCTTGAATTGTGGGCCGGATGACGCCATCATGTCGGCTTCCGCAACGCGGGACCGTGTGTGATTGTTTCGGCTCTCCCCTCGTCGCCCGAGGCCTTCGCCAAGGCCGCGTGGGACGACATTGCGCCCTACTACGACGAGCTGATCGAGCGACCTCTCGAGCCGGGTAACATCGAGATGTGGCTGCGTGCGTGGTCCACTCTGGAGGAGCTGCTGGCCGAGGCTGCGGCGCGTGCCATGATCGCCTACACCATCGATACAGGCGACTCGGAGAAGGAAGCCGATCACTTGCGCTTCTCGAGCGACATTCTTCCCAAGGCCGAAGAGCGGAGTGTGGCGCTGGCCCGGCGGCTGGTCGAGTCCGGCTTCGAGCGACCGGACCTTGCGACCACGATCCAGCGCTTCCGCACTTCGATCGAGATCTTCCGCGAGGCCAACGTTCCGCTGTTTGCGGAGACGGAGCAGCACTGCGCGACGTACCAGCGGATCACCGGGTCCATGACCGCCGAATGGGAGGGCGAGCAGCGTCCGTTGCCTCAGCTGCTGCCGTTCCTCAAGAGCCCCGATCGCGCCGTCCGGGAACGGGCCTGGCGGGCGAGCACGATGCCGTACCAGGCGCAGCGCGAGGCAATGGCCGGACTGTTCGACCGGATGTACACCCTGCGACAGCAAGCCGCTCGCAATGCGGGCTTCGCCAATTTTCGCGACTACATCTTTCCGGCGAAATTTCGGTTCGACTACACGCCGGCCGATTGCGAGCGCTTTCATGACGCGGTCGAGCGGACTGTCGTCCCGGCGATCGGGCGCCTGCTCGCGTATCGGCGGGAGCGCCTGGGCGTGGACACGCTGCGACCGTGGGATCTTCAGGTGGACCCGTACCGCGACGAGCCGATTCGCCCGTTCCACACGGCCGATGAGCTGGTGACTCGTGCCCGGCGGGTCTTCGAGCGGGTCGACCCGGTGCTGGGGTCCGAGTTCCAGACGATGATCGATCACCACCTCCTGGACCTCGACAGCCGCAAAGGCAAGGCGCCGGGCGGCTATTGCGAGACCCTCCACTTTCAAGGGCGGCCGTTCATTTTCATGAACGCGGTTGGGCTGGTAGACGACGTCAACACGCTGCTGCACGAGGCCGGCCACTCATTCCACGCGTTTGCCTCGCATCATCAGCCTTTCATCTGGCAGCGCCACCCCGGTTCCGAAGCGGCAGAGCTGGCTTCGATGTCCATGGAGCTTCTGGCCGCGCCCCATCTGCTCACCCCCACCGGGTTTTTCAACCGGGACGAGGCCCGCTCGGCGGCCCTCGAGCATCTCGAGGACATCCTGATAGCGCTGGGCCACATCGCGTCGATTGATGCCTTCCAGCACTGGCTCTACACCAGCGGCGAGGGAGACGACGCCGATGCGCGCGATCACGCCTGGCTTCGGATTCGTGCGCGGTTCGAGCGGGAGCTGGACTGGGAAGGGCTCGAGGAGCAGCGGCTCGCACGGTGGTATCGTCAGCTGCACATCTTTCTCTACCCCTTCTACTACATCGAGTACGGCATCGCCCAGCTGGGCGCGCTTCAGGTCTGGCGCAACAGCCTGACCGACCCAGTAGCCGCCGTGACCCGCTACCGGCGGGCACTCGCGTTGGGCGCGACCAGGCCGTTGCCCGAGGTCTACCGCGCCGCCGGCGCGGAGCTCTCGTTCGATACCGGGCTCATGAGCGAGTTGGTGGCCCTGGTCGAATCGCGGATCCAGGCCCTTCGCGCCGAGCTTCCTCCCGCCGGCCGCTTGAGCGCCTGAGGTTGCTTCCCGGCCGCGGGGCGGCAAGATTCCCCCGTCCTCAGGGGAGCTAGCGGATGGCGAAGGAAGAAGGCATCGAGATGGAGGGTGTCGTGACCGAGGTCTTGCCCGACCGGAACTATCGGGTGCTGCTCGAGAACGGGCACGAGGTCCTCGCGTATGCAGCGGGCAAGATGAGCAAGTTCAAGATCCGCGTCCTGGAGGGCGACCGGGTGAGTGTGGTGCTCTCCCCCTATGATCTCACCCGCGGGCGCGTCATCTACCGCCACAAGTAGCCGGCGCAGGCTTCCAGAAAAAACGGCGGGCCGCTCGAACGAGCGGCCCGCCGTGTTGTTTCGAAGCAATGCGGGTTATTTGGCCTTGGTAACGTTCTCGGCGGCAGGCCCCTTCGCACCCTGCACGATGTCGAACTCGACCCTCTCTCCCTCCGCGAGGCTGCGGAATCCGTCCATCTTGATCGCCGTGTGATGGACGAAACAGTCCTTGTCCCCGTTCTCCGGAGTAATGAATCCGAAGCCCTTCGCGTCATTGAACCACTTGACCGTGCCGGTGATGCGAGCCATTGCGACCACTCCGTGTTGGTTGACTGCCTCGGCGAGGCGGAGAAGTCCGCCGCGCCGAGCTCTTGTGGGCGCAGGCCTGTCCTGCGTCACAAAAAGACGAAAAGACCCGAGGGCGATTGGCCCGGGTCTTCAAGGTGTTGTGTTAGTCGTTCGCTGAGAACAAAGAAACACCAAGCCGGAAATACGCGCTGTTAAATATGTATCCGGCTCGCCCTTCGTCAAGGGCGTCATATTTTGAGCCACCGCGCGGCGACTCGAGCTAAGTCACCCCCAGGGCGACGGGGGGTGCCAGCCGCCCGATTGACCGCCTGAAGGAACTCCGCCGCGGAAGGATATCGGGCATCCACCTCCGCCCTCATCGCCCGCTCCAGCACCTCCCAGAACTCCTCGGGCACATCCTCCCGAACCCCTACCGTCACGGGGAACTGGTTGGTGGTTTGACGCGCCAGCACCTGCTCCGGGGTGATCCCCGGGAAGGGAACGGTTCCGAGCAGTGCGTACGACGCGACTGCGGCCAGGCTGTAGAGGTCGGAACGTTGATCCACCCGCTCACCCAGCAATTGCTCCGGACTCGCAAACTGCGGCGTGCCGCTCTGGCTGGTGGCGCCCCCGAAGCGTCCGGCGCCTCGCAGAGCCAGCGCCAGCCCGAAGTCCGTAATCCGCAAACTTCCATCCGGCTCGAGCAGCATATTCTCCGGCTTGATATCGCGGTGGACCAATCCGGAGCCGTGCGCATGTGCCAGCGCCGACAACGCCTCTCTTAGCATTCGGAGTACACGATCCAGCGGCATCGGGCCCTCACGCTCCACCAATTGCGCCAGGCTCGGACCCTCGATCAGCTCCATGGTGTACCAGATGAGTCCTGAGCGCCCGGCGATATCGTAGATGTTGACGATATTGGGGTGACTGAGGCGGGCCGCGAGCTGGGCCTCGCGCCGGAAGCGCTCGACGACCGCAGGTTCCTGGGTGAGCAGCGGGTGCAGCACCTTGAGCGCCACCTCGCGCTCCAGATGGAGATCCCGCACCCGATACACGCGCCCGAAGCCGCCCTGACCCAGCATGGCCAGCAACTCGTAGTCGTCGCCCAGGGCCCGCCGGAGACGTTTCTCCCACCGAGCCTTATCGTCGCCCTCGATCAGAGCGGGCACTCCAGCCGCCGGCGTGGCCGACGGCACCTCGAAGGTGCCGGCCTCGGAGGCGAAGTCTTCCAGCATCTCCGCCGCGGTCTGGTAGCGGTCGTCAGGCGACGGCTGGAGCGCGCGCAGGATGACCCGTTCCAGCGCCCGGGGGCAATTGGGTCTGAGCTCGGTCGGCGGGCGAATCGCGAGAGTGTCGAGCGGGGGCTCCTGTCCTGTAATGGCGTAGTACAGAACGGTGCCGGCGGTGTAGACGTCGCTGACAGGATCGCCAGCGGCCCCGCCTCGCACTTCCGGCGCCATGAATGCCTGCTGGCTGGGCACGTTACCGGCCGGGATGGCGGGCAGGGTCCAGCTGCTGAAGCGCACATCCGTGATCGTCACCCGCCCGGCCGGGCTCACGATCAACGATGCGGGAACCACCCGCCGGATGATGACCCCTCGAGCGTGGGCGTGCTCCATGGCGCTCAGCAGGTCGCGCGCGAATGCATGGACGCCGGGAATCGAGCGCGGGCCTCGCTGCATCGCCTCGTGAAGGCCCTCGCCATCGATCCAGTTGCCGACCCGATACGCTAGCGTCCCGGTGATGCCCACATCGTAGACGTGCCGGATGGCTGGATGATCGAGCTGGCCCAAAGCTTCGGCTTCGCGGAGAAACCAGGCCCGGGTCGGCTCATCGGAATAGAAATTGAGCCGCAGGCTCACCCGCCGCTTGAGTATCTGGTCCACGCCAAGGAACAACACCCGTTCCCGATTGGCGACGACAAGGCGCTCGAGCTTGAACCGCGAGCCGAGCAGCGATTCCGCGGCCTGGAATGCGGCGACCCGATCCGGCGCGGTCATCGGGTCAGGCTGCGCCGCCGCTCGATCCGGCCGCGTCCGCCGCATACGGCAGCGCTGCACCAGCGGCGGCTTTGGGTGGTTGAGCCGTCGACAAAGAACAGGGAGCAGGGATCCGCGGCGCACTGGCGCACGGTCTTGGCGCGGTCGGCCAGCGTGGCTGCCGCAGAGTGTGCGACAGCGTCCAGAGCGGCGGCCGTGCGGAGGGGCGCGAACCGAAGTCGCCAAATCCCGGCAGTTCGTACCAGCTGTTCACGGCCGGTGCCCTGCGCGAGGCGGTGGTTGATGGCGGCGACGGCAGAAGCGGGAGCCTGACGTCCGGCGCTCAGGGCTTGAGCCATCCGGGTGAGTTCTCGCCGAAACGCGATAATCTCCGCGAACGGCACTGATTCGACGTCGGACGGCAGCTTTTCGGACTTGCTCCAACGATGGTAGGCGGCAGGATCCGGCAGAAGATCGGGCGGGCGTTGGGTGCGGCCTCGAGCCGTGTTGACGAAATCCAGCCAGAAGGCGTCGCCGAGTAGTATGAACTCCGGATCCGGCATGAGGTGGCGGCTACTCGGTCCCGACCTCGAGGTCGGACACCTCGACCGAGTTCCGGCCGCCGCGCTTGGCGCGATAGAGGGCCGTGTCGGCAGCCGCGAGCACCCCGCTCACCGTCGTGCCGTGCCGGGGTGATTCCGCGATGCCGATGCTCAGCGTACAGTGACCGAACTCGGGATGGGTCCGGGCCAGCGCTTCCACGCTCGCCTGTACCCGGGACACGAACACCTGTGCCTCCGTCGGCTTGGTCATCGGAAGAATGACCAGGAACTCGTCGCCTCCCAGGCGACCCACCACGTCGAGCGCTCGCGCCTGTTGACGCAGAATGTTCGACACGAGCACCAGCAAGCGGTCACCGGCCGCGTGCCCCATCGTGTCGTTCACTACCTTGAAGCGGTCGAGATCCATGAGCAGGACGCTGGTGTGGAGCTGGTGCCGCAGGCTGCGCGAGATCTCGGCGGCCAGCCGCTCTTCCAGTGCGCGGCGGTTATAGAGCCCGGTCAGCTCGTCGGTAGTGGCTGCGCTGTGCAGCTGCTCGACCAGCTCGGAATTCTTGAGTGCGATGGCTGCCGCGAACGACAGCGTCCCGGCGAGCTCGAGTTCCGCCCGCCCGTAGGGCTTGTTGCTGATGCGGGAGCCGAGCACGAGGACCGCCATGCGCTCCGAGCCTGCATCGAGAGGCACCACCAGTTCGGCTCCCTGGCCGATCAGGGTCGCGACCGCCACGTCGTCGGCGCCGACCGATGCGCTGCCGGTCGGCAGTGCAGTGTCGAGGGCGGCGCGATCGATGGTGGTGGGCTGTGGGCGATCGCCCAGGGAGCGGGAGACCTTGGGGGAGTACACTCCGCCGTCGGGCCGATACAGGCAGGCCCACCAGGCGAAGAACACCTCCGCCATGAAATCCAGGATCAGCTGTTCGGTCTCCTCGATCGAATGGACCGAGGAGAGCAGCCGGGCCACCTGCCGCAACGCCCGGAGCTGAAAGACCGCGTCGTCCAACGCCGCTTGGCGCTCGAGCAGGATGCCGCGCAACTCGAAAACCACGCTCAGCCCCAGTGCGAGCGGCATCGCCACGGCCCGCATGTCGCTGGCGACGGACGGGTCCGCGAACACGACCGCCTCCGTCTCGCCGCTCTTGAGCCGGGCTACCTCGACTGCGTTCTGGAATCCCTCGGTCGGTCCCACCCGGGGCATATCGCCTTCGGGTGCTTCCAGCGTGAACCAGATCCGTTCGTTATGGAACCGGTGGACCAACGCGACGCGACACCGCTCCAGCAGCTCCCCGTCCGTGCGTGAAAGACGGCAGGCGGCTGCAAAAGCGCTTGGTAGGGTGGCGAGCGCGGAGGGCGTCGGCGTTAAACCCATTGTGCCCTAAGATAGTTAGCGCACCAGCCGGAGGCGAGTCGGCTCACCGGCGGTTAATGCGTCCGGGCGGCGGCGGAGCAACTGTACGGTGGAGCGAGTCAACCAGGTAGGTCCTGAGCAGGTCGACCGCTCGGGGCGCGCTGTTTCGGTTGTGGCACAGGTCCTGGACCTCGGGGACCTGATAGCCGTCTCCGCGGTCGCATGATAGATAGGCTGGGACGGCGACCCGGACGCTGTCGGCGGTCCCGAGAGGTCGGCCGGTCGCGCGGGTCAGATCGCCGACGATCCGGCTGCCCGAGGGCTTGGTGGAGTCATAGGTGAATGCCACGCCGGAGACCTGAAGAAACCCGCCCTTACCCAACACGCTGTCCGAGACACTCCGCTCCAACAGCTCCCGCACACGGTTCCCGCTCAGCGGAACGACCAGGATCCGGGTTTCGTCGGCGAAGAGAAACAATGACTCGACTTGGTAGTTGGTGACCGGCCCCGCCCGAATCACATCGTCCAGGCGGAGTGCGCCGGCGTTGAGCAAGGCCACGTCGGCCCCGGTGCCGGCTCGAATGGCGTCGGTCACCAGGTCACCGAGCCCGGTTTCCGCCCGCCGCTGAATCTCGTCCCGGGCGTCAAGCGGGGCAGTGAGAGTGCCGACCGTTTGTTCCGGCCCAAGCTTCCGTCGCAAGCTGTCGGCCCAGGCCGCAACGACGGGCGCGACGGCTGTGTCCGGAGCGATCGTGGGCTGTACCGGGAGAAGCGCGACGGCTTCGTGCCAGTGCTCCCGGGTCCCCCATATTGTTGCGAACTGCGCTGTCCTGGAGTTGGCGTCCGCCTTGAGGATGTAACGGTTCGCGACGGCGACTGTTATGTGCTCGTGCTCGTGGCCGCCCAGGATCAGGTCCAGCCGTCCCTCACGGTTCAGCAGGGCGCGGTCAGCCTCGACTGTCTGGTGGGTCAGCGCAACCAGGAGATCAACCCCGAGGTGCTGGAGAGTATCGACGGCGAGTCGCGCGGCGCTGTCTGGATCGGTGCAGCGCACGTACTTGGGGTAGGGGCCCTGGAGCGTGAGGCCGAAAAGGCCAACCTTTTGGCCCGCCATCCGGAGAGTATCCCAGGGGAGGACACCGGGGAATGCACTGCCGTCCGCCCCGGTGCAGTTGGCCGACAGCCACTTGAACTTGGAGGCGCGGATGCGGGCGAGGAGAGTGTCACGGCCAACCTCGAATTCGTGGTTGCCGAACGTGACGTAGTCCAGCTTGGCAGCGTTGAGGGCCTCGACCATCTGTGCCCCGCTGTAATACTTGCTCAGCAGGCTGGGCGACAGGAAATCCCCTGCTAGCACGAAGAGCGTCGGTCCCTCCGCTTTAATCCGGTTCCGCATGGTGGCGACTCGCGCCACCCCGCCCGAGCCATCGTCCAACGTGTCGGCAACGTAGACGTCGTTGATCGACAGAAACCGTATCGGATTGGTGGGCGCCGGCGCCGGGGGCAACCCGAGACAGGCGAGGAGGGAGCCAAGCCCGCCCGCGAGCACCGCTTTCCGCCACGACCAACGCCTCACAACTCCTCCTCCGTTTCGCGAAGATCGCGCACCAAGTCGCTGCCGAGTGCGCGGATTTCCTCAAGCATGGCGCGCTGCGGCCAGTCCGCGCGGGCCGTCAGTACCTCGATCATCGAGCGGTACCACCAGATCGTTTCCCCCGAGCTCGCTTGCGAGACCGGCCAGAGATACTCGGCACCCAGTCGCCGCAGCGCGGCGATGGTCGAGCCGCAGCGGTGAATCTCGTCGGCGGCGATGATGTCGAGCGCCCGCGGTTCCGCCACCGCGAGATGCGCCAGCAGGTCGTGCTTGCGGTTCCTCCAGGATCGCTCCTCGCCTTTCGGGCCGTATTTCGGCTCGCAGGCATCCCGGGTGATCGCGAGCACGACCGGCCCAAACTTCTCCGAGATCTTCTCCTCGATTAGGTCGCGCCGGTCGGGCGCGGCGTCCTCCAGGACGTGGTGCAGAATGCCAGCGACGAGGGTCGGCTGGTCGCAGTTGTATCGCGCCAGGATCACCGCCACGTTCGCCGGATGGCCCAGGCTGCCGGGCGACGCCGACCCTGGTCCCCGGTGATGCTTTGCCGCAAACGCAAAGGCGTGATTGATCCGGTCGGAGTAGGCGTGCATAGGAGGCGGGCCGGCGGGGCAGGGGAAAGGCGGGGAAAGCGCGCGGCTCGGGCACGCGCACTTTGGGGAGCAGCCGCTCGGCTGCTCCGTCCGCCGGCCCGCCTGCCCGCCGGCCCGCCTATGGAATGCCGAGAAGCTTATGCGTCTGCAGGCTCAGCCGCCAGCGCGGATGATCCAGGCAGTACTGGAGCGCCGCCTGGGTATTAGGATCGCGGTTCGGCCCGTCCATTGGCTGGAGAAAGAAGTGGCGAAAGGCAAGATGCTCGAAGCGCGTCGGCTCCGCCCCCGCCTGCGGGTAGATCAGCTTGAGCTCATCACCCGATTGAAGCTGGATTTCGGTTCCCGCCTTGGGGCTCATGCAGATCCAGTCCAGGCCTTGGGGCGCTGGCTGAGTTCCGTTGGTCTCCACCGCGATCTCGAAGCCCTCGGAATGGAGGGCGCGGATCAGCTGCTCGTCCACCTGGAGCAGCGGCTCGCCACCGGTGCATACGACGAACCTGGAGCGGACGTTGGCAGCCGGCCAGGCTGCCGCGACGGCAGCGGCCAGTTCCTTCGCGGTTCCGAAGCGACCTCCCCCGGGGCCGTCCGTCCCGACAAAGTCGGTGTCGCAGAAGTTGCAGATCGCCGTTTCGCGGTCGCTTTCCCGCCCGCTCCAGAGATTGCATCCGGCGAAACGACAGAAGACCGCCGGGCGCCCGGTTTGAGCGCCTTCGCCCTGGAGGGTGTAGAAAATCTCTTTGACGGTGTAAGCCATGCCCTTAACTGCGTGAGCGGTGAACGGCGAACAGTGAACGGGGCGTACGGTGACGCAGGGAGCTCCCTGTTCCGTGTTTACTGTTCACTGTTCACACTTTTCTCCTTCTGGTACATAGCCGGGTCCTCCAGCCCATTCTCCCGAAATCCCTTCAATCTGAGCTGACAGGCGTCACACCGGCCACATGCTTCACCGGTAGGCGACGGGTCGTAGCAGCTCAACGTGAGCCCGTAGTCCACGCCGAGCGCGATGCCGCGCGCAATGATCTCCTGCTTGGAGAGCAGAATCAGCGGAGTCTGAATATTGAACCGCTGCTTCAGCTCGGTTCCCGCGCGGGTGGCAAGGTTCGCCAGGTGCTGGAACGCGGCGATGTATTCCGGGCGGCAGTCGGGGTAGCCGCTGTAGTCCAGCGCGTTCACCCCGATCACGATGTCCGTGGTCCCCAATGTCTCGGCCCACGCGAGTGCGAACGACAGAAAGATCGTATTGCGCGCGGGGACGTAGGTGATTGGGATGCCCGTCCCGATCCCGTCGACCGAGCGGTCCTTCGGGACTGCCAGATCTGACGTGAGGGCGGACCCGCCGAAGGCCCGTAGGTCGATATCCATGATCGCGTGCCGCACGACCTCCAGATGGGCCGCTACTCGTTGCGCGGCCTCCAGCTCCAGGGCGTGACGCTGCCCGTACCGAAAGCTGAGCGCGTAGAGATCGTAGCCGCGCGCCTTGGTCATGGCGGCGGCCGTCGCCGAGTCCAGGCCGCCGCTCAACAGCACGACGGCGCCCGGTTTGGTCATGCCGGAAGATAGGCAGGCGCCGCCTTGGGCTGCCTGCCTGAGCCCGGTCGCCTAAGCCACGGCGGCGGTTTCCTCCGAGAACAGATCCAGGGCGCGGCCTGCATAGCTGCGCGGGACGGGCACCGCCAAGGCGCGGAGAATGGTAGGGGGGAGGTCGAGCAGAGACACTCCTGCCTGGCCTCGACCGGGAATCACTTGGGCCCCCGCGGCGACCATGGGAATCGTGTCGTTGATCGGATGCGGCATGTCGTGGTCGGTGGCGACTACCCCGCCGCCGCCGTGATCGGCCGTCACCAGGAGCAGGGCGTCGTCCTGGACGAGGACCGTGCCGGTCAATTCGCCAACTGCCCCGTCAACCTCCCGTGCCGCTTCCAGGTACGCCCCACTCATCCATCCTTTGCTATGGCCGGCTCGATCGCACTCGTTCAAGTAGACGATCGTGAGGCTGGATGCGAGACGGGATTGCTCTTTTTCGCCCAGGCGAACCAGTTCTCGAGGCCCCAGCGGAGCGGTGACCAGGCTGCTTACTCCAGCCAACCCGAGCAGAGTCCTGCCCAGCACACGATGCGGGGTGGGGAGCGGGCCGCTGACGATGCGGGTAAGGTGCCCGTATCGCTTGAGTACCACCGGCAGCGGGCGAATGTCGATGAGCGTGCCGAGGGCTGGCAGGCGCGCCTCAACCACGCCGTGGCGCTCGGGTGGAATCCCGGTCGCCAGCGACACGAGCGCGGGCACTGTAGCACTGGGCCGCACCGTCCGTCCTTCACAGGACCACGCCGACTCGGCCAGTGTTGCAAGTGATGGCATCAGGGTAGGTGTGACAGCTTCAGGACGGAGCCCATCGATGATGAGCAGGACCACGCGACGGATTGCGGGCATCCGGGGTCTCCTCCCGGCCACGACCGGGTGAGTGGGACATCGAGCGGGGGCCGATGCAACGATCCCCGCATAAAGTCCGCATCGCATGTCAAGAACGAGTGATGAGCGAGCTACAACCCGGCAAAGCGGCCTAGCTCGAAGCGGAGGGCAGACTCCAACGTGGAGTGGTGGAACTCGTATCCTGTAGCGCGGAGGCGCTCGGGCACTACCCGGGCGCTCGAGAGCACCGTTCCGTCTGCCATAGAGCCGAAAAGGAGACGAAGTGCAGCGGCCGGAACCGGCACGACTGCGGGTCGGCCTAGGACCCGGCCGAGCGTGCGGGAGAACTCGCGGTTCGTTACGGGGGCGGGGCCGACCACGTTGAACGGCCCGTCCAGCGCAGCAGTGAAGAGCGCGTGATGAATGGCGCCGATCGTGTCGTCGAGGGAGATCCAGCTCATCCATTGCCGGCCACTGCCGGCGGGGCCCCCGACCCCCGCCTGAAAGAACGGCAGCATCTTTTTGAGCGCCCCACCGGCAGGACTCAAGACCACGCCCAAGCGGGGAATCGCGACCCGAATGCCCGCGTTGCGCGCGGGTTGCGTCGCCGCCTCCCATTCACGGCATACATCAGCGAGGAAGTCGCTGGCCGGCGCGAGGGCGCTGCCTTCCCGCAGCTCCTCGTCTCCCCGGGAGCCGTAGATCCCGATCGCACTGGCGGACACCAGCACCCTAGGTGGTGGGTCGAGCTTGGCGACGGTTTCCGCGATGAGGGCCGTGCCAAGTCGGCGGCTCGCTCGGATTCGTTCGCGCCGCGCGGCCGTCCAGCGACCTGCCCCCACATTCTCGCCGGCAAGATGAACGACTGCATCGCACCCGTGGAGGCCGGCCGGGTCGAGCCGGCTGGCAGCAGGATCCCAGCTCACTTCGCCGTCTCGGGCGGCTCGCCGCACCACTCGGACAATCTGATGGCCGCCGCTAGCCAGAACGGAGCTCAGTGCGCGTCCGATCAGGCCGCTTGCACCAGTGATCGCAATACGCAGAGGTCGCGTAGGTTGCTCTCGGCCGAATCAGTTGACGGAAATCTGCTGAATCATCCCATGGGCAGCATGCGAATGCCCGTCCTTGGCATCCGGTACGAAGCAGATGACGACGTACTTGCCCTTCTCGAGGGTCACGGGGAATGACGCCGAGCTATTCGGATCCATCGGCGACACGCCGCCGAGGAAGTGGGTGAAGGGCGGTGGTGCCTTCAGCCCTGCGGCCTCCCATTTGACGACGTCGTCAGTGGTCTTTCCCGGTGCGAGCTGGACAACGGCAATCTCATGCGGCTGGGGGCCGTTGTTTGTTACCCGAATACGATGAGTTCCCGCCGTGAGAGGACTGGAGAACGTAAACGCATAGTCTGACAGCTGAATGGAGACGTCGCTCGACGGATCGACCTGTCCGCCGGCGGCAGGGGTCACCTCGAATCCGGCAATCATGCCCTTGGTGAAGTGAGGAGGTCCTCCGGGGCTCGGTATGAAGCACACAACCGCGTACCGGCCGGGCGCCATTGTGATGGTGGCCTCGCTGGTGCCGCCTGGATCGGAAGGGTTTGGGCCACCCACCGTGTGCGCCCAAGGTGGAGGCGGGCCCGGCTGCTTCAACGCCTCCCGCAGGTCATCAACCGTCTTCCCCTGATCCAGGCGAATCACGACGGCGTGGTGCAGCTCCTTTCCACGGCTCACCAGCTTGAAGGTGACGACCCCGGCCGGAATCTGGGTCGGCAACTCGAAGGCATAGTCGGTCGCTGTGATCGTGACTGCGGTCGGGCTCGCGCCTTTAGTCTGGGCCGAGTCGCCTTTCGCTCCTCCGGTGCCACCGCCCGAGCAGCCTGCTGATAACCCCATCGCCAGCACCGCCGCGCTGCTGTGGATCAACCTGCGCATACCAATGGCTCCTTTGGTCCGACGGAGGAGGGCAAGGCGGATGAATCGGAGCCCGGCTCAGCGGGTCACCGCACGCCGGACCAGCAACAGTTCGGAAATGTTCTCCATGGTGAGCAGACCGACGAGGGCTCCCGCGCCATCTACCACGGGCAGAGCCGGAAGGCCGCTGGCCCGCAGCCGGTCCAGCCCTTCCTGAAACGGAGCGCTCGGCAAGACTGTCGGGGCCGGCGAGGTCATGGCTTCCGCTACGGTGGAGTCGGGACCCCGCTCCCGCAGGCCGCGGATGAGATTCTCCCGAGTGAGCAGGCCCTCTGTTCGACCGAGATTGTCCACCACCGGGAACTCGCGCTGCTCCCCCGCAAGCAGAAGGTCCACCGCTTGTGCCAGGGTCGCGTGGATCGCGATCGAGCGAAACTGCGTGACCATCATCTGGGAGACCTGCACGCCGCGCGCCGCAGCCCGGGTCTCTACGGCGGAAGCTTCGGTGCCCGCGCCCACGAACACGAAGAACGCGATCAGCAGTAGCAACGGCTGAATCGGCGAGCGTGTAAGACCGTAGAAGCACATGCCAACTGCGACGACCTGCCCGACTGCAGCTGCCACGCGCGTTGCCCGAACCAACCCGATCCTGGTGGCAAGGACTGCACGAAGCACCCGTCCGCCGTCCATGGGAAAGGCCGGTATGAGATTGAAGCCGAGAAGTAGGACATTGACCCACATGATCTGGGCTGCGAAGGATCCGCTTCTGCCACCAGTTGGCAGGAACGGCTCGGGTGAGCCGGCAATCCTGAGGCCAAGAAAGAGCGCCAAAGCGATCAACAGGGTAACAAACGGCCCGGCAATCGCGATCAGGAGCTCCTGTCTGGGATCCTCAGGAATGCGCTCGAGTCGGGCGACGCCACCGATTGGAAGCAGGATCACATCCGGTGTTCGCACGCCGAAGCGGCGCGCCATGAAGATGTGCCCAAACTCGTGCAGGATGACGCAGGCAAACAGAGCGAGAATGAGAAGCGTTTCGCCAATGGCCGCGGCCGGCCCCAGGCTGTTGTAGGCGTCGAGGGCATACCAGCCCAGTAGCAGCAGGAAGGTGACGTGAACCTTGATGTCGGTCCCCGCCACGGTTCCAATGCGATATGACCACCTCATCATGCCGCTCCCGAAAACGATCGATGCCGCTCCCGGGGGCAAGATACACCCGGGAACGGCATCGCAACTGCCGGATGCGGTGTGCTAGACCAGAACCCGCAGTCCGAACGCAGCGGCCGGCAGCGCAGCGGCAGGCGCAGGAGCCGGCTCACGCACAGCGGCCGGTTCACGCGCGGGAGCCGGCTCGGCGGCACCGTGCAGCCGAGGGCGCTGACCTGCGGGCAGCCGGCGGTCGGCCAGTTCCGCGAGGGCGGCGCGGAAAACGGTGTCGCCCTCTTTCACCGGCAGATCGAAAGCCCGAACGTACGCCATCAACGCCTCGTCGGCAGGTACTGCCTCGGCGAGCAGCTCGGCGACCTCCACCGCCATCCGCGTATGGGTCGAGGTAACGGCGGCTTCCGCCAGACAGGCGGCCATGCGTGCCTGCAACGTCGTCTCTTCGACCCACTGAGCCCGGCGCCGGACCGCGTCCACGATGCGATCAGGCCGTAAGCTGTGCCAGGGATCGACCGAGTCGGTCGGCTGCCCCGCTGCCGGAACCGAGTCGGCCAGTGCCAGTGAGAGAAGTGCCCGGGCCCGGACGGTTTCCTGCATCGCAACCGGAACTGCGACCTGCCTGAAGTAGCGCTGCAGGGCATCCTCCAGGGGCAGTCGTTCGGAGAGCCGGCGGACGAACATGACGGCCTGGGTCTGATGGGTATCGGTTAGCGCTTCCCAAGCCCTGGCATAGGCTACGTGAAGCCGGAGCCGTAGCGCGGGTGGAAGGCGACGCACGGAGCTGAGTATTAGTGGAAGCACGGTGGCCTCGCTGGCGAAGCTTTGAGACGGTTGTGCAACTGTTTGCAAGGTAGTGGTTTACGGCACACCATACCGATGAGCGAGCTTTGTGCCGCCCAGCCGACCGGGGCGTCCAGTTCGGCCAAAGCAAGACCACGCAATGACTCGCGACCTCTACAGTCGCCACGGACGAGCCCCCGGGGATTGCCGCTCGACCTCGGCGGATTGTTGCGCCGACGCCACGGAATCGCGACCGAGAGCGGCTGGCGGGCACTCTGGTAACTCATTAGCTTTGCGCGCTTTGACCTGAGCCGGGAGGTCGCAATCGCCACTACCATCTCCCCCCCGTCCTGGACGACCCGGGACTCCGAGAAGCTCTACAACATGAGCGGCTGGGGGCAGGGATACTTCAGGATCAACGAGGCGGGGCACGTCACCGTCCACCCCGACGGCAACCCCAAGCGGGGTCTCGATTTGTTCCAGCTTGCCATGGACTTGAACGCCCAAGGGGTCGGGTTGCCGCTGCTCCTCCGGTTCTCCGACATTCTGCGCTCCCGCATCCAGGCCCTGGCCGGCCAGTTCGAGAGCGCCATCAAGGAGTTTGGCTACGAGGGCTCGTACACCACCGTCTATCCGGTCAAGGTCAACCAGCAGCGCCATGTGGTGCAGGAAATCGTTGAGTTCGGCACCCCCCACGGCGCGGGTCTCGAGTGCGGCAGCAAGCCTGAACTGATGGCAGTCTTGGGCCTCAACGAGAGCACCAACCATCTCATCGTCTGCAACGGATACAAGGATGAAGAGTTCATGCGGCTGGCGCTGATGGGCCAGAAGCTCGGACACAACGTGATGATTGTGCTCGAGCAGCTGAATGAACTCGAGGTGTTGCTGCGGGTCGCAGAGGACATGGATGTCGATCCGACCGTCGGGGTGCGGATCAAGCTCGCCAGCGAGGGCTCGGGTCGGTGGGCCAAGAGCGGAGGGGAAAAGTCCAAGTTCGGACTTGGCGCGATTGAACTCGTGAAGCTGCTCGATCGCCTGACGGCCGCCGGGCGGCAGGACATTCTCCGGCTGGTCCATTTTCATCTCGGTAGCCAGATCCCCGACATCCGGGTGATCAAGGCGGCTCTCGAGGAGATCGGCCGTTACTACGCCGAGTTGCGGGGGATGGGATTCCATCGCCTCGAGTACGTGGATGTGGGCGGTGGTCTCGGGGTCGATTACGACGGGTCCCGATCCACCCGGTCCGCCAGCGTGAACTACTCGCTCCGCGAGTATGCCAACGACGTCGTGTACACGCTCGGATCGGTGTGCCGCTCGGAAGAGCTTCCGATGCCGCACATCATCTCGGAGTCTGGCCGCGCGTTGACGGCGCACCACTCGTTGCTCCTCCTCAATGTGATCGACGTGGAGTCATTGACCGAGCCGGCCCCTCCCAAGCTCCGGGATGACCCGCATGCGCTCCTGGTGGACATGGCCGAAAACCTCGAGTCGTTCGCGGCCGACCGAGTGCAGGAGGTGTTCCACGACGTGGTGTTTGCCCGGGAACGGGCCCAGGAGTACTTCGCCAGCGGACTCTTTTCCCTGCGCGACAAAGCCGATGCGGAGAAGTTGTACCTGTGCACCCTCAACGCCATTGCGGGTGCCATTGCCGACGACAAGGCGGCGTATCCGGAGATCGCCACCCACATCGAGTCGGTCCTGGTGGACCGCTATTTCTGCAACTTCTCTGTATTTCAGTCGCTACCCGACAATTGGGCCATCGACCAGATCTTTCCGATCATGCCGATCCACCGGCTCAACGAGCCGCCCAGCCGGCGCGGGACCCTTCAGGACATCACCTGCGATTCCGATGGCGTGATCGACCGTTTCACCGGCGGGCGCAAGGGCAAGCCGTCGCTCGAGCTGCACCCGGTCATCGAAGAGGAGCCCTACATCCTCGGCATCTTCCTGACCGGCGCTTATCAGGAGATTCTGGGCGATCTGCACAATCTGTTCGGTGACACGAATGCGGTGCACGTGCGCCTGACCGAACACGGCTACGAGGTCACCGACCTGGTCCACGGCGACACCGTCACCGAGGTGCTGAACTACGTGCAGTTCCACGCCTCCGATCTGCTGGCCACGTTCCGTCGCAAGGTGGGCAAAGCGCGGGATTTGAGCCGACAGGAAGCCAACAGCTTCATCGCGGACTACGTAGCGGGGCTGGAGGGCTATACCTACCTCGAGGGGAATGGCGGCTGACGTCGCAGCGGAGCCGCCTACTTCTCGCCTCTCGCCTTGGCCAGCCGAGCTCTGGCCTCCCGCACCAGCGGCTGGAGCGTCGGATCCGCATCCTTCCACAGCTCCAACACCTTGGCATAGTGCTGAGCGGCCTCATCGGGGCGGCTCTGCCGGTCGGCAATCTCGCCGAGTCGTAACTGGGCCGGGGCAAGATACGGCAGCTCGAAGGTGGATCCTTCACCGTTCAGCGATCGATACAGCACTGCAGCATCGGCGTCGCGGCCGTCGGCCACCAGCGCCTCCGCTTGAATAAAGCGCTCGCGCGGCTGCGCAAAGTAGGGCGACGCGCTCGACAGCTCGTACCACTGCTCCCGTCGCACCCCGGCAAAGGCCTCGGTGACGTCACTCGGCCGGTCGCGCTGCGCCGCGATCTCTCCCCGGACCCCTTGAGCCAGATCTCGAGGCAACGATCCTGCGTCGACCGGCGCCGGGAGGTTCTCCAGCTCCGTCGCGTAGCGGGCGGCTCTTGTGGGATCACCGAGGCGAGCCTCCAGCAAGCCCAGGAGATAGGCTCGGAGGTGGCGATGGAGACCGTGGTGCACGCTCAGGAATACACTGGACTCGGCCGGAGGCTCCGGCGTGTCAGGCGCTCGCAGCAGCTCATCCCGCGCGGCTTTGAGCTCGGTTGGATCAGCGTGGCGGAACGCGTATGCCGCGAGGGTGGCACGCGCCTCGGCAGCGGCCCTGGGATCGAGTGCGGCGGCCGAGTCCAACGTCGCGCGAGCCGCATCGATGCGGCCCCGTGCCGCCGCCAGGTTTGCCAGGGAGATGTACCCCACCACCCGGGACCAGGGCGACCGCGAGGGTCTGGTGAGCGTGGTGCCAACCTTGGCCGCAGCATCCGGGTCGTGCAGGAAAGATCCGAGCCCCCACATCGAGAGATAAACGGTCACATCGGTCGCCGGCTCGAGCCGGGCGAGCGCCCGGCTTTGCTCTGCCGTATCTCCCAGCGCAAACGCGCGCAGGGTTTCCAACTCCAGAAGTTCAGAGCGGGACGAGCCGACTTCTCGCGCTGAGTCGCTGACCCTGAGCGTCTGCGCGCGGCGGACCAGCGAGTCTACCTCGGTGTGGTTGCCCTGACTGGCGGCGATCCGCGTCAAGTGCACGATGGGCGCAAAGAACATCGGCTCCAGGGCCGCTACCCGTCGCCAGGTATCCTGCGATTCGGAGATCGAATGGCCCGCCAACGGCCCATAGTGGAACTGCACTTCCCCTAGCTGAAGCCAGGCCTCGACGTCGTTGGGATAGGTAGCCAGGATGTTCTGATACAGCTGTGCCGCCTCGCCAGCCGATCCTCGTCGCGTCGCGACCAAAGCCTTGAGCAACCCGCGGTCGTGCTCCGAGAGCCGATCCGCCAGCTGGACAGCGTGCTCGGCTGCGTTGCGCGCGATGTCGGTCCGGGTGAGCCACTCGGCCGCGATGCTCATGCGGTACCAGGCCAGCGCGAATTGCGAGTCCTGCGCCACCGCCCGTTGAAATCCTTCGACCGCCGCGTCGAAGTTGCCGGCGCGAAACGCGCTTTCACCGTCCAGGTACGCCTTGAGCGCGGGCAGCGATTGGGTCGTCATTGCCGCGATGCCGGCGAGCCGATACTCCTGACCACTCCACCCCTTGACCAGTTGGGCCGCGAGCGAATCCACCAGCTCGAACACGTGATCTGTCGTTCCTTCCACCGACGCCGATGCGGCCGCCCGACTTCCGGCCCCAGCGTCGTAGAGCGAGGCTGTCAGCCGAAGCCGTCCGCTCACGGTGAGCACGTCGCCAAGGACGAACATCCCCGCGCCAAAATGCTCGGCGATCGCGCGCCCCTGGTCAGGTCCCAGAGCGGTCAGCCCCTGGCGAGCGGTGTAGCTGAGCACGGCTCGCGAGTCGACGCTGTGAAGGTCACCGGCGCCGTCCAGCTTGGTGCCCAGCAGCCCGACCATGCCTTCGCCCAGTCCCAGCGTGTCGCTGCCTCTCACGGTGAACGGCAGGACCGCGACGGCGCTGGACGACACGCCTGCACTCACGGGCTTGGGCGCGCTGCGCGTCTGCCACAGGACGGCGCCCGCCAGCGCAGCCAGGACCGCTGCCAGTGCGAATGCCAGTCGTCGGCTGAGCCCGGGACGCGACGGTGCGGCGGCGGCTTCTACCGGCGCGGAGTCGCTTCGTTGCAGGTCGCGAACCATCTGCATCGCCGTGGGCGAGCGGTCGCCCGCGTCCTTGGCCAGTCCCCGCTGAAGCGCTGCGTCCACAGCAGGCGGCAGGTCGGGGCGCGCCGTTCGCAGGGGCGGGACTTGCTCGAGTGCGTGGCGCGCCATGATTTCGCGAGGCGTGCGGCCGCCGAACGGCGCCGAGCCGGCCAGCATCTCGTAGATGACGCATGCGAGGCTATACACATCGCTTCGGCCGTCGAGGTCCGCTTCTCCTCCGGCCTGCTCGGGGCTCATGTAGGCCGGGGTTCCCATGGCGAGCCCGATCGCGGTAGGACCGTGCGGGCCGGCGAGATCCACGGCGCGAGCCACGCCGAAATCGGCTACGAACGCGTGTCCGTCGGAGAGCAGGATGTTCTCCGGCTTGACATCGCGGTGGACGATACCGCGGGCGTTGGCGTAGTCGAGCGCGCCGGCGACGTCTTGGGCGATGCGGAGCGCCTCCTCGAACGGCAGGCGGCCTTCACGCTGGATGCGGGCCCGGAGCGACTCACCCTCGACGTAGGGCATGACGAACCACAAACCGTCAGGCCCGGGACCTGGGCGCGGCGTGGATCCACTGTCGAACAGGGGCAGGATATTCGGGTGTTGTAGTCCCGCGATGATGCGGATCTCCCGGAGGAACCGGTCGCTGCCCACCGCCGCGCCAACTTCCGGGCGGAGGACCTTGAGGGCGACTTGACGGGCGTGACGAAGGTCCTGGGCGAGGTAGACCCGCGCCATCCCGCCCTCCCCGACCAGCCGGACTACCTGGTACCGGTCGGCGAGCGCCGATTCAAGTTGGGAGAGAAGCTCGTCCACTGAGTGCCACACTGGGAATGCCGGAAGCATAGGACCGGTGCGTGGGCTGCACCAGTCGCCTGACAGGCGCTGCGTTCCGCTGGCTCAGCGCCGTGCGCCCCCGGGGAACTGACGCTCGCCGGGTCCGGTGTAGATCTGCCTTGGCCGGGCGATCTTTTGGTCCTTATCCGTCATCATCTCTTCCCATTGGGCCAGCCAACCCGGCATTCGGCCCAGAGCGAACAGGACCGTGAAGTAGTCGGTGGGATATCCCATGGCCTGATAGATCAGGCCCGAGTAGAAGTCGACGTTGGGATACAGCTTCCGCTTGATGAAGTACTCATCCTCCAGGGCGATTCGCTCGAGCTCGAGGGCGATCTCCAGCTTCGGGTTGAGCCCGGTTTGCTCGAACACGTCGGAGGCCACTTTCTTGACCAGCTTGGCGCGCGGGTCGTACGACTTGTAGACCCGGTGCCCGAATCCCATGAGCCGATCGGCTCCACCCTTCACCTTCTTGATGAAATCCGGGATCTCCTTCTTGTCCCCGATCTCGTCGAGCATGCGCAACACGGCTTCGTTCGCTCCGCCGTGAAGGGGCCCGTACAGCGCGGCAATGCCGGCCGACGCCGCCGAAAACGGGTCCACATGAGAAGAGCCAACCCCGCGCACCGCACTGGTGGAGCAGTTCTGTTCATGGTCGGCATGCAGGATCAGCAGAATTTCCAACGCCCGCTGCAGCACCTTGTTGGGCTTGTGACGGCCACCGATGCTGAACGTCATGTTCACGAAATTCCCGATGTAATCCAGATCGTTGTCGGGAAGCACGAACGGGAGGCCCCTCGAGTGGCGGAACGCGAATGCGGCGATGGTCGGGAGCTTCGCCATCAGACGCACGCGCTGGAGCCGGCGGTTCTCCGGATCCTGGATGTGTTTCGCATCGGGGTAGAACGTGGAAAGCGCCCCCACCGTTCCCAGCAGCATGCCCATGGGGTGGGCATCGTAGCGAAACCCTTCCAGAAACTTGGTGACGTTGGTGTGCACGTACGTGTGAAAGCGGATCTCGTCGTTCCACCGCTCCAACTGCGCCTTGGTCGGAAGCTCGCCCTCGATCAGCAGCCAGGCGACCTCCAGGAACGACGCGTGCTCCGCCAACTGCTCGATTGGGTAGCCGCGGTAGCGCAGGATGCCTCGGTCGCCGTCGATATAGGTAATGGCGCTGCGACACGCCGCCGTATTCATGAACGCGGGATCATAGGTCATCAGACCGAAATCATCGTCCGAGACCTTGATTTGACGCAGATCCATTGCGTGGATCGTCCCATCCGAAATGGGAAGCTCGTAGGCCTTGCCGGTCCGGTTATCGGTGACGGTCAGCGTATTCTTGTCCACGTCCAAACTCCACTGCGGAAAGTTGCCGTGGCGGGCCTGACGCCCGGTCGGTCGCGCCAAAGATACGCCTGCCGAAAAGCCGGGCCAACCCTGGCGCGCGCTGCGCGACAGGGGCTCAACCACCCAGGAAATGGTAGTCAGGAAACTGAAGTGGGGGCCGCTGCCTGCCGGCTGGTGCGCCGTGCCGCGGTTACGTGCGCAAGCAGATGGCGTCCATCCGAGGAGAACAAGGGAAATAGATTGAGATAGCCCGACACGTTGGCGACGAAGGTGTAGATAAACAGGTCGCCGACAGCAGTGCCCAGCCGCGGAGAGCCTGCGAGCCACCAGTAGGCCACCGCCAGCAATGACACCAGCAGATTCGACACGCCGCCCGACGCGGAGATCACCGGTGCCCGCCAAGCGCCGCGACCCCACTCGAACCGCCAGGATCCCGGCCGGATGTCCCGATACCCGATGGCCGATGCGTCATCGTCCCGCAGGATAACGGAGCCGATCAGCGGGAAGAGACCGATGCGCAAGCGGCACCCTGCGAGCGTGCCGTCGAACAGCGCCGGGCCGATTCCCAGGCGGATGCCCCAGATCCGCACCCCCAGCACCCGCGCCGCGGTGGCGTGGCCGATCTCATGCGCGTAGAGCGCGATCCACGAAGCCACGTACGCCAGCAGCAGCGGCTTGGCAAACGTGATCGCTCCGTCGCGGAGAGCCTCGGGCAAGCCGGGCAGCGACAACATCGGAATCAGAAGCATTGCGGGCGCGAACCTTGACGGCCAAGAATCAGGCGGTTGGCAACGTCACCGAGCAGACGGTTTCGAAGCCGCCCCTCGCGTTGTACCGCGTTGTGACCGTGAGACGTCTCGGCGAGAGTAGGCGCCACAGATCCTCAGCGATTCGGGCCGTGGCGTGCTCCTGAAAGACACCGACGTTGCGAAAGCTGATCACGTAGTATTTGAGACTCTTGAGCTCGACGCAACGATCGGACGGCACATAGCGAATCGACAAGACCGCAAAGTCGGGCAGGCCGCTGTAGGGGCAGACCGCGCTGAACTCCTTGGTCTCTGTCACAATCTCCTGCTCGGGGCCTTCATAGGGAAAGGTCTCGAGCACTGCGACATCGATTGCGTCCGGGCCGGTGAAGGAAAGCGTGCGGCCTTCGGCCAGAGCCATGAGGTCGTCCTCGAAGTGGTCCTAGCCGAATCTACAACGGGGGAGGGACAAAGGGGCTACTGCTCTTTCAGGTTCCCCACTACGCCGGTTTCCAGCCAGGCGTACTCACCGCGCAGTGCTCGTTGCGCTGTGGCGTAGGTCGTGACGTCGTCGTTGTCGAACACGGCGCGGAACTTCTCGCGCACCCGCCGGCGTGCGTGGCGGGCAAAGGCGTCGGCTAGGTCCACCGCGTTCCGCCGATCCGGTTGGGCGCCATCGGCCTGTCCCGCCACCGACTGGGCCCGCGCGCAGGCCGCCGAGATAGCGAGCAGCTCGGCGCCGATCTCCACCAGCCGGCCGAGTACGGCCTGGCGCTTCTCCAGCTTCGGGCCGAACCGGACCATACAGTGGAAAACGGTCCGCGCCAGCTTCCGGGACATTCGATTCACGAACCGAAGATGGGTGGCGAGCAGGCCGAACTCCGCGTAGCGCGGCCACCGTCCCCAGCCCAAATAGAGCTTGGGATACCAGGTACTGTAGAATACGGCCGCCCGTCCCAGTGCCGTGAGCTTCCGGCGTGCCGGCGCCTTGGGATCGATGAGATCGCCCGCGACGTCGAGGTGGGTGTCCACCGTCTCCCGCGCGATGAAGAGCCGCATGATCTCGCTCGATCCCTCGAAGATCAGGTTGATACGACAATCGCGCAGCATCCGCTCCACCGGGTCCGGGCGCTCCCCCCGACCGCGCAGGCTATCCGCCGTTTCGTAACCTCGGCCGCCCTTGATCTGCAGAGTATCGTCGATCAGCCGCCAGCTGGTTTCCGTGTTCCACATCTTGGCCATTGCCGCTTCGAGCCGGATGTCCGTGTTGCCGCGGTCCGCCATGAGTGATGCGAGGTCGGAGACGGCCTCCATGGCGAAGATTTCGGCCGCCATGCGACCGAGCTTCTGGGCGATCGCATCGTGCTTGCCGATCGGTTGACCCCATTGGACCCGCTCCGCGGCCCATCGCCGTGCGATCTGGAGGCACCGCTTCGATGCTGCCACGCAGGAGGCGGGCAGGGTAAGCCTGCCCGTGTTGAGCGTGATGAGCGCCAGTTTGAGCCCCTTGCCCTCGCCCCACAGCACGTTTTCCCGCGGCACCTTCACGTTGGTAAAGCGGATGATGCCGTTCTCCAGCGCTTTGAGCCCCATGAAATGCAGGCGCTGCACGACCTCGACCCCCGGCCAATCGGCTTCCACGATGAAGGCAGTGATTCGCTTCGGACCGGTCCGGGCCATCACAACCATCAGCTCTGCGATGGTGCCATTGGTGCACCACAGCTTCTCCCCATTCAGCACGTAGTGAGTGCCGTCTGTCGACAGCTCGGCCGTGGTCGTCATCGCGGCTGGATCGGAGCCGACGTTGGCTTCCGTCAGCGCGAACGCGGATACCGCGCCTCGCGCCAAGCGCGGCAGATACTTCTTCTTCTGTTCAGGGGTGCCGAAGAGCTTGAGCGGTTGCGGTACGCCGATCGACTGCGCGGCTGACAGCAGCGCGGTAAGGTTGCCGTCCTGGCTCGTCACCAGGCCGATCGCATGGGTGTAGCTCGTCTGGCTCAACCCCAGACCGCCGTATTCCTCGGGGATCTTGATCCCGAATGCGCCCAGCTCGCGCAGCCCCTGAAGTACTGCCGGGGGGATCTTGCCCTCGCGATCGATCCGGTCGCTGTCCACTTGCTCGCGGAGAAATCGTTCGAGCCGCTCGAAGAACGGTTGCGCCTTCGCCAGGTCCGCCGCGTCCTGGGTCGGAAACGGGTGGATCAGATCGAGCCGAAAGGACCCCTCGAACAGCTGGCGAACGAAGCTCGGCGCCTGCCATTCCTTTTCCCGCGCCGCCTCGGCGATCTCACGAGCTTCCTGCTCGGTGGCGAGCGGTGCATCGGTCGGACGAAGGTCCGGGGGGGTCAGGACGTTGGTCATAGGGCGAGTTCCGGTTTCGGATCGCGGGTGAAGGTTCAAGCGCGCGGTGCCATGGCGGCCCGCCCGTGGACACCGTAGAGCACGAGATCGACGACGTGACGCTTGCGCTGCGCGAGCGCCGCGGGGCTGTTCATCTCCACTCCGACGGCGGGGGCAATCGTCCCGGCATGCACCAGGGGGAACCAGCACAACGCAACGATGCTGAGGAGAAGCTGGGCGGCATCGCCTGAGGGCGAGGGGTCGAGGCCCAGCTCGACGGCGAGGGCGGCGAGCGCCTCGCGCCCCACCTGAATCTCGGCGGGGGCGTCCGGCAGGACTCCGGCGGCGGTAAGAGCCTCGCGTTCGATCAGGCGAACGAAGTTCGGGCAACCAACTAGAAAATCGAAATAATCCGAGACAGCCCCCTCCAGGACGATTTCGGGCGCTTCGCCGCTGGCGAGGGCGCGCTCTCGTCCCACCTGGACTGCTTGCCGTACCTCCGTGAAGCAGCGCTCCAGCACGGCCCGATAGAGCTCGGCCTTCGAGCCGTAGAAGTACCCCGGCGTTCCCCGGGACACGCCGGCTTCCTGGCCGACCTGGCTCAGGCTCGTGGCTTCGTAACCCTGCTCCGCGAAGAGTCGCTCGGCGGCATCGAGGATGGCCTCGCGAGTGCGGGCGGGGTTTCGTTCCCGCTCGGGAGCCGTCATAGGGTGCTCCGACTGGGGTCCTGGGATGACTTGCTTGTCGTCTAGCAAGTATATGGATCGGCGCGGGCCCCGCAAGGGGTCGAGCCCTTGGGTGTTCGCGGCCTTGGGGGTTGACGGAAAGCGGCCCTGCACCTGTGACTCTATGATGTCGCGTTAGTGCAGTTGCTCATCCACTAGCGAATAGTTAGATAGGTGATATGGATACCATCGATATATCTGTCTTGGGTGCACTTCAAGCAAATGGACGTGAGTCTTGGGCCCGAATCGGCGAAAAGGTCGGCTTAACTGGCCCTGCGGTCGCCGAACGAGTCAGGCGACTCGAGGAACGAGGTGTCATCCAGGGCTATGCGGCCTTGATTGCCGCCGACGCCGCCGGCTTTCCGCTAACCGCGTTCGTCTCGGTGACGCTCGCCGGGCCGGAACACCGCGCCGGCTTTCTGGCTCGGGTGGCACAGCTACCCGAAATCCAGGAGTGTCACCATGTCACTGGCGATGACGACTACCTGCTCAAGCTGAGATGTCGAGGTCCGTCGGATCTCGACCGGCTCCTGACCGAGGAGCTCAAGGGGGGACCGGGTGTGGCGCGAACAAGTACCCAGGTGGCTCTGCGATCGGAAAAGGAGTCCGTCGGATTGCCACCGCTAAGGAGCACGGACTAGGGCAATGGAAGAGATGAGCCTTGCCCTCCGAGGCGCGCTGCTCGGTTTCGCAATAGCTGCACCGGTGGGACCGATCGGAGTGCTTGTCATTCGGCGGACGCTAGCAGTGGGCCCCAAGGCGGGGCTGGTGTCCGGGCTGGGCGCGGCGACCGCCGATGCCGGCTACGGGCTGGTTGCCGTTCTTGGTCTTGCCGCCTTGACCCGCCCGCTGGTTGCCCATGCGGATCTGCTGCGCGTTGTGGGCGGCGCCTTCCTCTGCACTTTCGGGATTCGGACGTTCCTCGCTCGTCCGTCGGATGCCGCCGCCGCAGAAGGACCGGTCGCCCGCCTATGGGGCGCGTATCTCTCGACCCTGGCTCTCACGGTCACCAACCCGCTCACCATCCTCTCGTTCGCTGCCGCGTTCGCGGGGCTCGGCCTGGTCGCCGCCAAGGGGCATGGGAGCCACGCCGGGATTATCCTGGTAACTGCGGTGTTTCTGGGATCGGCTCTCTGGTGGGCGATTCTGAGCGGTGGTGTGGGCCTGCTCCGGGGGAGGCTCGGTGTCCGTGCGCTTCGAGCCATTAACTGGGGGTCCGGCTTGCTACTGGTGGGCTTCGGACTGCTCGCGCTCTTCCGTCCTAGAACGTGATCCCGAAGAGGGCGACCCACGCCCGATTCTTCCCCTCGAAGCCTTCCACTACGTTGTGCAGGCCGATGACACGGCGAAGCTCGAGCCGTATTTCGGTGCCGGGCTTCCAGGCGTATTCGACCCCGCCGCCCAGGATCGCGCTCCAATCGGTGCTGGAAAGCTGCAGCCCGGTGCCCGGCTCGTCGCAGCGGGACTCCGCGACCGCTCCCGGCACCTCCAGCTGAAATTCGCACCCGACGGACAACGCGAAGGAGCCGCCACCGTAGAGAACCGGCCTGAGGCGGCCCCCGACCGGGAGTGTGACGCGGCCCAGCAGCGGCGCCTCTACATAAACCAGTTGAACCGCCGCCTCCGTCGAACCGGTCGGCGTCGCGGCCGGCAGAGAGCCGCCCTTCCTGGTGAAGACCAACTCAGCTTGAGCAGCGAAGAGATTTCCCAGTCGTTGCGCGATGAATCCACCGATCACGCCACCCTGGCGGCTTCCCGTGCCGCCGGACGGCTCGAAGCTCGCGCTCGAAAAGCCGAGCTCGAATCCGAGCAGGGTATGATCGGGCGGGCGTACATTTTGGGCGCAGACCAGGGACGGCGCTGCACCCAGGAACAGACCAAAGATGACGTTGAAACGGGCAGAGCGCCGGATCATGGCGCCCGGAAGCTAACCGCTACGCACTTCGCCGAGCGAGGGCGAACTCTGGCTCCGGCTGGCACGATTGCAGGTACGCGGTCCGGGTGGCGGCCATGTACGCCGCGGCCCCTTTCGGAGCGACCTTGCGGAACAAGGGCCCGAACCGCTCCCACTCAACCAGGATAGTCCGCGCCCGCGGGCTCGTCGTCTTCTCCTCATGCTCGCGCACCAGGCGCCGCAGCAATTCTTCGTCGTCCGCGTCGAGGTCGACGATGTCCACCATGTCGAAGTTCACCCGCTCGTTGAGCGTACCGGGCTCGTCCAGTATGTACGCGATTCCGTTCGACATGCCGGCGCCAAGATTGCGCCCCGCCCGTCCCAGCACGACGACGATCCCCGACGTCATGTATTCGCAGCAGTGATTTCCCGCGCCCTCGACCACCGCAATAGCTCCCGAGTTCCTCACCGCGAACCGGTCCCCCGCCTGTCCGGCGGCAAACAGCTTTCCTCCAGTCGCACCGTACAGCACCGTATTGCCGATGATGAGGTTCTGGTGAGTCGCGTCGGCGTACACGGCCTTCCGGTAGGGGCGGATCGTGATCTCTCCACCGCTCAGACCCTTCCCGACGTAGTCGTTGGCCTCGCCCTCCAGGTCCAAGTGCATGCCCGGCGTGAGGAACGCCCCGAAGCTCTGGCCCGCAGCGCCGCTGAATCGGAGACGAATCCGGCCTTCGGGAAGTCCGGCGTCGCCGCACCGGGCCGCGACGACGCCGGCGACCCTGGCTCCTACCGCCAGATGGTGATTTCTGATCTCGTAGTTCCCGGCAAACGGGAGCCCGCTATCGAGATAAGGCCCCAGGGTCTGAAGCACCTCGTCGTCCAGGCAGGTCATGCCCGGACGATCGTTTCGCGCCTCGGTTCGGCGTAGCGTGCCGCTCGGCGGTGCGCCGAGCAGCATCGAGAGGTCGAGCATCTGCGCGCGTGGAAGGTCGGGTCGCTCCACCCGCTCGAGGAAATCGTGGCGCCCGACGATCTGGTCGAGGTTCCGGAACCCCATCGATGCCAGAATCTCGCGCACCTCCTCCGCGAGAAGTGTGAAGTACGCAATGACCTGCTCGGGCGTGCCTTTGAACTTGGCGCGGAGCTCGGGCCGTTGGGTCGCGACTCCAGTCGGGCAGCTGTTGAGGTGGCACTGGCGCGCCATGGCGCAGCCGATCGCGACCAGCGCCGCGGTCCCGAACCCGTACGCTTCCGCGCCAAGCAGCGCCGCAATGACCACGTCGCGTCCGGTCTTCAATCCCCCATCGGTGCGAACCTCGATGCGGTGTCGAAGCCCGTTTCGCACCAGCGTAGCCTGCGCTTCAGCCAGACCGAGCTCCCACGGAGCGCCCGCGTGCTTGATCGAAGACAGCGGGGACGCTCCGGTGCCACCGTTGTGTCCCGCAATCAGCACATAGTCGGCGTACGCCTTGGCGACGCCGGCCGCAACCGTTCCCACACCAGCTTCGGAAACGAGCTTCACGCCGATGCGGGCCCGGGGGTTGATCGTCTTGAGGTCGTGGATCAGCTGGGCCAGATCCTCGATCGAGTAGATATCGTGATGCGGCGGCGGAGAAATGAGCTGAATCCCTGGCACCGCGTGACGGAACCGCGCGATCAACTCGGTGACCTTGTGGCCCGGAAGCTGGCCGCCTTCGCCCGGCTTTGCGCCCTGCACGATCTTGATCTCCAGCTCCTCTGCTCGCACAAGGTACTCGGCGGTCACTCCGAAGCGTGCCGACGCAACCTGCTTGATGCGGTTATCCAGCCGGTCGCCGTTGTCGAGCACCTGAAAGGTGGCCGGGTCTTCGCCTCCTTCACCCGAGTTCGACTTGGCGCCGATCCGGTTCATGCCGACCGAGAGCACCGCGTGTGCCTCGGGTGAGAGTGCACCTAGCGACATCGCGGACGAGATGAAGCGGGTGCGGATGGCGTCGGCCGGCTCGACTTCCTGCAACGGGACCGCCGTGCCCGCTCTGATCCTGAGCAGGTCGCGAGGACCGGCGGGGCGGCGGGCCTCGGCTTTCGAGAGGTACGCGGCGTACCCCTCCGACGTGCTCGACTTGAGAGCCTGTTGGAGCGCGCCCACCACCGGTGGGGACCAACCGTGGTCTTCACCGTCCTTGCGGAACCGAACTCGGCCGTGGTCGGGCAGCGCGCCCGCGGGCTCGGCGGCATCGCCATAGGCTGAGCGGAAGTGCGCCAGGACATCGTCTCCGATCTCCTCGAAGCCGATGCCGCCGATGGGCGATGCCGTTCCCGAGAAGCACGTATCGATCACTTCGGCACCCAGCCCGAGCGCCTCGAAGATCTGGGCTCCACAGTACGAGGACAGGGTAGAGATGCCCATCTTCGACAAGATCTTGAGCAGCCCTTTCTCGGCGGCCGATCGAAACTTGAGGCGGGCTTCCGCCGGGCTCGGGCGTTCGACCTCATGGGCGTCGCGCCGCCGCTCCGGCTCGCGGCCATCGAACAAAGCATCCACTGTCGCGAGCGCGAGCCATGGATAGACGGCTTCGGCCCCGTAGCCGATCAGTGCAGCGAAGTGGTGGATGTCGAAGGCGTCTCCGGCCTCGGCGACGAGCCCCACCCGCGCCCGGAGCCCTCGCTCGACCAGATGCTGCCGGACCGCGCCGACCGCGAGCAGCATCGGAATGGGCGCGCGCCGGGGCGCGACGGCGCGGTCACTGATCACCAGGATGTTGGCCCCCCGGCGAACGGCGCGCTCCGCCACGCGGCGCAAACTCACCAGCGCCGGTCGAAGCCCCTCAGGACCGAGGCTCGGATCCCAATCCGCATCGATCGTGACCGCCGAAAATCCAGCGATGTTGTGCAGCGCTGCCATCTCGTCAGGCAGCAGGATGGGATGCTCGATCCGGAGCATGCGGGCGTAGCTGGGACGTTCCAGTAGCGGCGAGCCGCGACGTCCGAGGTGAACCCGCAGAGACATCACCATGGATTCGCGCAAGGAATCGATCGGAGGGTTGGTCACCTGCGCGAACCGCTGCCGGAAATAGGCGTACACGCTCTGGGGCACGCGTGAGAGCGGTGGAATCGGGGTATCGTCGCCCATGCTCCAGACCGCGTCCGTCCCCGTGCCGCCCATCGGCTCGAGCACGTGGCGGAGATCCTCGAATCCGTAGCCGAACGCCCGCTGCAGGCGGCCCAGCCCTTCAGGGTCCGGTCCGGCGGGCACGCGAGAAGGGTCAGGGTCGAGCCTCGCCATGTATCGCGCGACCCATCGCGCGTACGGCCGCCGCCCCGCGACTTCGAGCTTCGCCTCCAGATTGCGGATGACCTCGCCCCGCCGGGTGTCGACTAGCAGCACTTCCCCGGGGCCCACCTTTCCGGTTTCGACCACCTCGTGGGGATCGAGATCCACCAGGCCCACCTCCGAACCGGCGACCACCAATCCGTCTTGGCGGATCTTGTACCGGCACGGGCGAAGCCCATTGCGATCGACGATCGCGCCCGCGGAAATCCCGTCGGTGAAGGCCACCGCAGCGGGCCCGTCCCAGGGCTCGTGCACGCATTGGTGATACTCGTAAAACGCCTTGATGGAGGGGTGAAGGTCCGGGTATTTCTCCCACGCCTGCGGGATCATCATCATTAGCGTGTGGATGGGGTCCCTTCCGGAGCGCACGAACAGCTCCATCGCGTTGTCGAGGCTCGCCGAGTCGCTCCCGTCCTTCCAGATCACCTCCCGGATACGTTCGACCTGGGTTCCCCAGAGGGGCGAGTCCAGCAGCGGCTGGCGCATCGCCATCGCGTTCCGGTTCCCCCACAGGGTGTTGATCTCGCCGTTGTGAGCTAACAGGCGGAACGGCTGCGCCAAGGGCCAGCTCGGGAGCGTGTTGGTGGAATAGCGTTGATGGAAGATTGCGATCGCCGTCTCGTACTCCGGATATCGAAAGTCGGTGTAGAAGACGGGCAGGTGAGTGCCCGTGAGCAGCGCCTTGTAGACCACCGTGCGGCAGGACAGGGACGACACGTAGAAATCGGTCAACCCAACTTCTTCCGCCCGCCGTTCCATCCCGCGCCGGGCCAGGTAGAGAGCTCTCTCCCAGCCGTCCTCGTCCAGCGCACCTGCGGGGGTTCCCACGAACGCCTGGCGGATCACCGGACAGGAAGCGCGGGCAGTCGGACCGAGCCCAGCCGGATTGACCGGGACGTCACGCCACCCGAGAAAGGGGATTCCGTCCGCACCGAGGATCTGCTCGACGATCCCGGTGGCGGCAGCGAGTCCATCCGGGTCGCTGGGCAGGAAGAAGGC
>DATJGL010000145.1:0-8474 GCA_035495075.1 Gemmatimonadales bacterium | reverse complement strand
AGTCTGTCCGCGATATCGAGCCCGGACATGATCTTCACCCGCGAGATCAGCGGAATTCCGGCCGAGCGCGGAATCTTCATGACTTGCCGCAGCACGCCGTCGATCCGGTAACGGATCACGACGCCGCTTTCCGCCGGCTCTACGTGAATGTCGCTCGCGCGGCTGGTCGCGGCGTCCGCGAGCATCATGTCCACCAGTCTGACGATGGGCCGCTGGCTGGCCTGCTCCGCGCTCGCGGCGGTATCGTCTTCCTCCACCACTTCCTTGACGTCGAAATCCCCGCTGAGCCCCTCGAGCAGTTTAGAAACCACGGCGTCGCTGCGGTATAGATCGTCGAGCTTCTCCCGAATGCGCGCCGGAGAACCGAGCGACATGCGCACCTCTCGCCCGGTCGCGAAGGCCAACGTTTTTTCGGCATCCAGGTCGAACGGATTGGCGGTGGCTACCTCGAGGTATGCGTCGGTGACCTTGAGCGGCAGGACGTTGAACTTGCGAACCAGCTGCTCGGGAATCTCGTCTTTTACCCGCGTGTCGAGCCCACTGAAGTCCGCCAGCGGCAGGCGAAAGCGCGCGGCGATTGCGCCGAGAATTTGGGCGTCCGTCGCCAGTTTGCGCTGTACCAACGTGTCCCACAGTGACGCCGGGCCGCCTTCGGCGCCGCGGAGCGCGTTGAGCGCATCCTCGGGCACGAGCGCCTCGAGACTGGGGACCAACCATTCGTCGGTAAACTGCATGGCGTGGCTCGGCTTGTCAGAACGTGAGAGAGTGGACGCGGCGGGCAGGGGCACCCAGCCGAAAAAATAAGGCCGGGCGATGGCGACTTGGTAGGTACGTCAGAGCACACCCCACCAGTCCGGATGGACGTCCAGAGTGAGGCCCACGTCGCCGTCACGCAAGCCGACTCCGAACTCGACTCGCAACAGCCGCAGCAGGAACTCCAGCGCAACCCCCGCGACGGGCCTGATCCCATCGGTGGCCGGCCAGGGAAGCCCCGCATAGGGCCGGTCCGACCAGCCGGCCGCTACGAAGGGAGCGAGCACCATTCTGTGCCCGGTCGAGGCAAACGACCCAAGCGGAAAAGCGGGGGCCGGAACATCGACGCGCCATTCCAGCTCCGCCAATGCGTAGCTGCGGCCCCCAAAGGCGCGGAACGGCTCGCCTACGAGGGTCCCCCTCCCTCCCAGCACGAAGCTACGGTACGCTGGCAGGCCATCGCTTCCGATCCCACCGTGAACCTTTCCGGCAAGCGCGCTCCCACCCAAGGGGACCCGCCAGGCTGCGTCCAGCAGCACGCGTCCAAAGCTGGTTGGCCCGTCGCCTGCCTCGACCGCCAGGCTGCCGGTCACATCGGCGCCACTGGCGAGCCCGCCGCCGGCCCGTTCCAGCCGAGCCCGCGCCAATCCGTAGGTCCCGGCGCCGAGCGGCGGATTGGGGCGGTACGAGCCGCGCGCCGGGGTGGCTTCGACATCCAGCGAGCTACTGCGCTCAGCGCCCACCTCGAACCCCAGCGTCATTCGCGAGCCAAGGCGATGTCGGAGCCGCGCCCCGGCCGCATCCAGCATCACGTAGTCGCCGTAGTCGTCTCCGTTTTCCTGCGCGAGCAACGAATTCAATGTCCCTGAAATGACGGGGATGTCACTGAAATCGCGAATACGCCGATAGCTGAAGACACCAATATCGGTTGCGCCCAGTCCGGCGGTGAGGTCGAGCCCGCCGGTAAGACGCTGATCCGAAGTGCCGAACCCAACCGTTGGCTGAACCCGGATGCGACCTCGGCCGAAATGAGCGATCCCGCCCAACCCGAGCGTCAGGCCCTGCACCCGATTCACGTGCACCAGTTCACTCACCGAACCGGCAGCCAGCCGGGTGGGCGGAAGCCCGCTCAATCCGTGAGTGGAGGCGAGACGTGTGATCTCGACCCGAAGTGCCTCCATGTCCTGTCGATCGATGGGGGCTGCCTCGGATGCGATAGCGTTGCGGAGGGACGTGGGCCAGGTGCTGTCGCTTGGCTGCGGGTGAGCGAGGCCGCCTATCTCGGGGCCGGCCAGTACGGCGGGAGGGACGTCCACGTTGAAATCGTAGTCGCCGATCTCCCACCGGCCTCGAATGATCCCGCGTACCGGAAAATCCAGCCAGCTGGTGCGCCGCCGGATCTCGATCTCCTGCCGGTAGGGCAGCCAGAAGCGGCCCTCCTGGAGCGAGTTCTCCAGCACGACGCTGATGTCCTCCAGATTGCGTTCGAGATACGCCGCCGGTGTAAAGCTGAAGCGAAAGCGAACCAGCTCGGCCGACTCCACGTCCAAATAGAGGCTTCCGACGACGAGGGGACGGCTGTATTCCCGCGGCCGAATCAGCAGCTCGCGCACCCGGACGTCCCCCCGGGGCCCCCTGATCGTGAGGGAGTCTCCCAGCGAAAAGTCGTAGGCGTCGAGGCCGACCGGGGACAAGGGATGAATCGCGTCGCGGACCTCGTCTCCCTCGCCGATCCGGATTCGGTCGCCAAAGTTGTTGGTGACGATGCCCAGATGGTCCCGATGGTAGGCGATGTCGGTTGGCAGGAACGCCCCGTCGCGCCATTCGCGTATGACTTGCTTGCTCCGATTCGGGGCCTGCCAGTACACTTCCACCTCCAACTCGTCGGCCTTGACCAGGCGTGGTGGCCCACCCAGTCCCTCCTTGCCGATCTGAGTCAGGAAGAAAACGAAGCCGTGGGCCCGGGTGCGGTAGCTTTGAAGACCCGGATCTGCTTGAGTCACCTGGCGTCGCTCCATGCCACGGCGTGCCAAATCCAGCGCGGCGGCTGAATTCCAGCCCTCTTGTGCGGTGAGCGACGAACAGCGAACCAAGAGCAGTGAGAGCGTCAGGGCTACCGCCCGTGGAGCGATCGCCGTCATGGAAGCCGGATTACTCCTCATCTGCCCGCGCGCCTCGCTGCTTGGCTCCCGAATATTCCGGGGGCTCGCCGGCGGGACAATTGCGCTGGCCTTGGCGTGCGCTGCGGCCCGCCCGCCCATCACGGCCAAGCCCACGGACACGACGACCGGGGATCCGACCCGCACCTACACACTGAATCAGGTTCTTCTGCTCCACGTCGATAGCTTGTCCCCTCACGATACCACGGTGAAGGTCCGCCGGGGTCAGCTCAGGGTGATCGTGATTCTCCATCCAGATGAGCTCTCGTTTGCCGATCTGACGCTGCCGGCTCAGGCGTTCGATTCAACGGCCGGAGATTCAGTCACGGTAACGATCCACATCCATCCGGGTCTCTATGGGCTGGATCTCACCACTTCGGCTCCGCTCCGGGAAGGAACCCTGACCTTCAAGTATCCGGTCCACTTCTCCGCCCCGGCCGATGCCCGTGCGGCATTCGGATCGGACGTCGCGTTCGAGCGAGTGCTCGCAATCGGAAAGCTCGGCCCCAACCAGACCATCGTGTTTCAACGCTCCACCCGACCGGCCACCGACAATCTCTCGACGGCGCTCACGTCGGCTGGAAGCTACGTCGTCGGGGCGCCTAAATGAGTGACCGTTTCGCGGCGTTTGCAGCGCGGGCGCGGCGTGCCGCCGGTATCACACCCGTTACCCGCGAGGTCGTCCTCGACGGCGACACGGCGGTGACCGCCTTCAGCAAGATTCACCGGGGCCCTTACGGATTTCTACTCGAATCGCTCGAGGGTGGGGAACGCTGGGCCCGCTACACGTTTCTCGCGACCGATCCCCGGGAGGTGTTCCGCTACCGCGGCCGGGTTTGCGAGCGGTGGACGTCCGCCACCGGCTGGCAGGTAGTCGAGCACGACGTGGCTCCGCTCGATCACCTGGGCCGGACCATGCGGCGGCACGCCCCGGTCGAAGTGCCGGGCCTGCCCCGCTTCACTGGGGGCGCAGTCGGTTTTCTGGGCTACGACATCGTGCGCACGATCGAATCGCTGCCCTCGCCGCCACCGGACGACCGGGGACTGCCGGACGCAGTCCTGATGGTGGCCGACACGCTGCTGGTTCTCGACAACGTGTACAACCGGGCCACGGTCATAGCCAACGTCGAAGTGCCGGCCGGCGCGTCGGACGATGAGCTCCGCCGCCTGTTCGAGCAGGGCGAGATGCGCATCGACGACTGGCTGTGCCGCCTGGCGGCACCGGTGACGACCGGCCCTCTGCCACTCGATCTTCCCGAGGTACCGCCGGCCGCCTCCCCGTATGCGGACGACGACTTTCAGAACGACGTGCGAAGGATCAAGGAGTACATTGCGGCCGGGGACACCTTCCAAACGGTCCTCTCTCGCCGGCTCGACCTGCCTGCCCCCGATCCGTTCCTGACGTATCGCTATCTTCGCGCGCTCAACCCTGCCCCGTATTTGTACTATCTCCACTGCGACGACACCCACGTGGTCGGCAGCTCACCCGAGATTCTGGTTCGAGTGGAAGATCGTGATGTCATCCTCCGACCGATCGCGGGCACCCGGCCTCGTGGTGACACGCCCGAACGCGACGCAGCGCTCGCAGCGGAGCTCGAGGCCGACCCCAAGGAGCGGGCCGAGCACCTCATGCTGGTGGACCTCGGCCGTAACGACGTCGGGCGGGTTGCCGAGTTTGGATCGGTCCGGCTGACCGACTTCATGACCATCGAGCGCTACTCGCACGTCATGCACCTCGTCAGCGAGGTGCGCGGCCGGCTTCGGCCGGAGCTCGACGCGGTCGCCGCCCTGGCCGCCTGCTTCCCGGCCGGCACGGTCTCGGGCGCTCCCAAAGTCCGCGCCATGGAGATCATCGACGAGCTCGAGCCGGTTCGGCGCGGCCCCTACGCCGGTGCGGTGGGGTACGTGGGGTGGGGCGCCCAGGTTCTCGATACAGCTATCGCCCTGCGCACGTGCGTCATTCGGGGTGACCGGGCCTGGGTCCAGGCAGGGGCCGGCATCGTCGCCGATTCCGATCCGGCGGCCGAATGGCGCGAAACCGAGGCCAAGGCCCGCGCCGTGCTGCTGGCATTGGCGCTCGCGAGCAAGGCATAATGGTCCCGCCACCCTTAGGTTAGAGCGCGATGCACACCTATCGGCTCGTCAGCCTCTCAGGCGACCAGCGCCACGATCTTCCGCCCGGGCGGACCATCGTCGTGGGACGAGGCGTGGGCTGCGACATCACGGTGTACGACCCCACCATATCCCGGCGACACGGGGAGCTGATCGCGGGCCCCGACGGCGTCACCCTCAAGGACTTGGGGTCGTCCAACGGCACCTACGTGAACGGCCGCCGGGTGACGACCGCCCGATTGACCGTCAACGACGCAGTGACGTTCGGTAAAGTCGGCTATCAGCTCGAGGTAGTTCCCGTCGAAGCGGAGCGCCCTTCCTACCCGGTGGGGGGCGGGAGCACGATCGTCCGCGAGGTCGCGGCCGCAGGCCCCCCCTCGGGCGACGTGTCCGCCCGCAAGCTCTCCCTGCTGCTTTCGATGGCCCAAAAGCTGACGGGCGAGTTCGATCTCGATCGGTTGCTCGATACGATTGCAGCAGTCTCGTTCGAGGTCATGCGGGTAGACCGGGTTGCCATTCTCTTGCGCCAGGACAACACCGGCGAGCTGATCACCCGGCTGTCGCGGGCCCGAGTCGGGGGCGCCGAGATCGAGCGAGTTTCCGGGTCGATCGTACGGAAAGCGATGGACGAGCAAGTGGCCGTGCTCACCCAGAACGCCGCTACGGACCCGCGGTTCAAGGGCCAGTCCATCAAGCTGCAAAACGTGCGCAGCGCCATGTGCTCGCCGCTCATGGCGTCCGCTGACGAAGCGCTGGGCGTGCTCTACGTCGATAGCCTCACGGCCGAGAACGCATTCACGGACGAGGATCTGCAGTTCCTGATCGCCTTCAGCGGACTCGCCGCGGTGGCGATTCAGAACTCTCGGTATGCCGAGCAGACTCGGCGCGAAGCACTGGTACGCTCGAACTTCGAGCGCTATTTCGCGCCGGACGTGGCCGCCGACATCATTCGCCAGAAGACGGCGATCCAGCCAGGTGGCGAGCGGCGGGCCATCACGATCCTGTTTGCCGATATCCGCGGCTTTACCGCCATCGCGGAAGGCATGTCACCCGACGCCATCGCCGAAATGCTGACCGAGTATTTCAGCGAGATGGTGGACGTGATTTTCGAGCACGGCGGTACGCTCGACAAGTTCATCGGCGACGCGCTGATGGCGCTGTGGGGCGCGCCGCTGGCCCGGGAGAGCAACCCGCGCCGCGCACTCGACGCTGCGCGGGCCATGCAACGCGCGGTGGACACGCTCAACGGCCGCTGGCACGCTGCCGGACGCCCGGAGATCGGCGTCGGCATCGGGATCAATCACGGCGAGGTATTCGTCGGCAATATCGGGAGTCTGCGCCGGCTCGAGTACACGGTGATCGGTGACGCGGTTAATGTGGCTCAGCGCCTCTCGAGCGAAGCGGGTGCAGGCGAAATTCTGGTCAGCGAGGCGTACCGTCGCGTCTCGGGAGACGTCGCCGACGCCGAGCAGCAGGCCGGACTCGGGCTCCGGGGGAAGAGCCGGGCGGTCGAAGTGTTTCGTGTGCGGCGGGAGTCGACGGGAGCGAGTGGGGGCAGCCGGGAGTAGTCCCGCTTCTCCCCCTAATCCAGCCCAAAGCGATAAGGATGCCCGGCCTGCTCCAGCAGCTGAAGCACCAGCCGCACCGGTAGTCCCATCACGCTGAAGAAGTCGCCCTGGATACCCTCCACCAGCGCGGCGCCATATCCCTGAATGCCGTAGGCCCCCGCCTTATCCATCGGTTCGCCGGTGGCCACGTAGGCCGCGAGAAAGGCGTCGTCCGCGGGGCGGAACGTGACCGCCGTGATGTCGGTTGCCGTGAGCGTGCCTCCGGATGTCTTGAGCGCGATGGCGGTGATGACTTGGTGCGTGCGGCCCTGGAGGCGGCGCAGCATGCGAAGCGCATCGTCCGGGTCTGCCGGCTTCTCCAACACCTCGCCCTCGACGACCACCGTGGTGTCCGCCGCCAGCACGAGATCGCCGCTCACGCTGGCTGCCTTTTCCCGGGCGAGCCGCTCCACATACGGTTGGGGAAGCTCGTGCGGCTCGCGGATCTCGGGAATGTGCGGCGGCTGGATGGCGACCTCGATGCCCAGCATCTCGAGCAGTTGGCGGCGGCGTGGGGACCCCGAGGCCAGGATCAGAATCGGCCTGCTCACGCAGACCGTTCCAGCACCAGCGTCACCGGGCCATCGTTGACGAGATCCACTTCCATCATCGCGCCGAATCGTCCGGTTGCCACCTCGAGGTTCCGGTCGCGGAGCGCCGCGATGAAGCGCTCATAGAGCGGAACGGCCACTTCGGGCCGGGCCGCGTCTACAAAGGACGGGCGCCGACCTCTTTCCGCATCACCGTAGAGGGTGAACTGCGAGACGACGAGGACTGCGCCGCCGACCTCTGCGAGCCCCAGGTTCATCTTTCCCTCAGCATCGGGAAACAGCCGCAGGCCGGAAATTTTCTCGGCCATCCACTCCGCCTGTGCCGCCGTGTCGCTGTGGGTGAACCCCACCAGCAGGCAGAATCCAGTCCCGATCGAGCCGACCACCCGGCCGTCGATTCTCACGGCCGCCTTCGAGACCCGCTGAAGCACCACTCGCATGGTCGTCCTGGCAAGCAACTGAAGCGCGGCGCGCAGTCGCGCCGGGAAGGTCACTAAGTTAATGCGTCCGGGAATTCCGAAATCGCGAGGCGTCATGGCACAACGGTATCGAACCAACGTGATCGACTCCGCGGGCCCCGAATCAGGGGACCGCAATTGTGGCATTCTCCCAGCCCCTCGACGGCCGCATCCCGACCAATGGCCCGATAACGGCGGGACGTTCGCGTGGCTCGGCCACGCAACCGTGCTGGCCAACCTTTACGGGATGTGGCTCCTCACCGATCCGGCGCTCGAGGCGCGTATCGGGGTCGGTCGGGGGCGCGCCAAGCTCGGTCCCCGTCGGCTCATTGCCCCCGCACTGCGGCCGGCCGAGCTGCCGCGAATCGATCTGCTCCTCCTCTCGCACGCGCACATGGATCACACCGATCTGGGTACCCTCAGGTCGTTGCGGCGTGACGTACCCGTCATCGTGCAGCCCGGAAACCGCGACCTCGTTCGTCGGTTTCGCCACGTCGAAGAGCTCGCGTGGGGAGAACGGCTGAACGTTGGAGGAACCGAAATCGAGTCCGTACCGGTGCGGCACTGGGGCGCGCGCATGATCACGGACCGGCACCGGGGCTACGGCGGATACGTGGTCCGGCGGGCTGGACGAACCATCGTGTTTGCGGGAGACACCGCCTACACGGACGCCTTTGCGTCCCTGGCTCGACAGGGGCCGGTGGACCTCGCGATCCTGCCTATCGGTGCGTACGACCCATGGATCGCCAATCACGCGTCGCCCGAGGAGGCGTGGCAGATGGCCCGTCAAATGGGCGCCACATATGTAATGCCGGTGCACCACTCCACGTTCCG
>DATJGL010000144.1:0-2948 GCA_035495075.1 Gemmatimonadales bacterium | reverse complement strand
TGTTGCTGGGTGACTCGGGCGGGCCCGCCGCCCTGTTGGGCGAGCGCCTGACGGCGGTGAAGGTCTCCCAGCAGGCTGCGAGGGTCTGGCATGGACCGTGAATATAATCCCCGCCTCGCAGCCCACCGCTCGCCTTGGGGGCCTGCGATCTGCGGGCTACGGGTTTTGGGTACCTGTCATTCCTAACAGTTTCGGCAACTGGTGCGAGGTCGTATCGTGGGGCCGTACGTCATCCCGGAGAGCCCGAATGAACGGGACGACTCCTCCCAGGGTCCTGCTGGTCGACGATTCGCGCCCAATGCTGGCGGCGCTTCAGCACCTGCTCACTCCCGCTTTCAACGTGGTTGGGGAGGCGCGAGACGGCACCGAGGCGGTCGAGTTGGCGCGGGCACTCGCGCCGGACGTGGTCGTGCTCGACATCATGATGCCCCGCCAGAGCGGGATCGAGGCCGCGCGACAGATCCTGGCGTCGGGTGTGGGCACGGCAATCGTGATGCTCACGGTCATCGACGATCCCGTCATCGTGGCGGCTGCGCTGCAGACGGGGGCCTTGGGCTATGTCCTCAAGGCACGCGCCGGCACCGACCTAGAACCTGCGATCCGGGCGGCGTTGGCGGGTCAGACAATCCTTTCTCCGGGCCTCGTCACCGCCCTCGCCACCGCACGCGGCCCGGCGGCCTGAGCCCAGGGGACGCCAACACTCCCGTCACAAGACAGGAGACGAAATGGTCGACAACAGCCCAGCGAAAGAACCCTCGACTGGGCTGGACCTGGGCGCGCGACCGCAACGAGAACTCGACTTGATGTCGGCGGAGCTGTCCTCGGTCGCGATCGTCGACACGGTCTTCCGAAGCGGCTCGTTCGGCTGATCAGCGACGTCGGCCGCCACCGCCCCCGAAATTCCCCAAAACCGCCGGTCCGATTGTATCCCAGCGCCCGGGAATCGCCCCGTGAGCGCGCGGTAGCTTGACCGTCGAGGCTGCTGCGCGCCTGAGCCACCGGCAGCCACCGCAAAGGCCGTCGCGATTCCGCGCCGCATCAAGGACAGGCGGGGCAATGTCACCAGTACCTCCTCCAGTCGTTCAGTGAGCCAGCAGCACCACCGAGCTCCGCGGATTGGCGATGTAGTGGTCGGCCGGATCGATCCGGATTTCCTTCCCCTCGTCGGCGAAGTCCATTCCGCTCGGCAAGCTGGTGTCGATCGCGCGGTACCACCCGAGCGAGTGATCGAGTGGGGGCAAGTTGACCCATTGGGCTTCGGGCTGGCCGTTCAGAATGAAGAACAGGCGTTCCACTGCCAGCTTGGCTCCGTCCTCGGTCGAGTCGAGCTGGTAGCAGAGAGTCCGCGCTCCCGGGTCGCTCCACCGCGGACGGCCCGGGTCGGTTCCGAACCACGCGAGATCCGGCACGCCGTCGTCGTCCCGGTCCTTGCCGAGCCTGAATTGCCGACGCTGCAGGATGGGAAAGCGGCGGGTGAATGCAATGGCTTTGCGGAAGAACTCGAGCAGGTCGGCGTGCTGGCGCGCCCGGGTCCAATCGAGCCAGCTGACATCGTTGTCCTGGCAGTACGCATTGTTGTTGCCGTGCTGGGACCGCCCGAACTCGTCGCCTCCCAGGATCATCGGCGTTCCCGACGAAAAGAGCAGGCAGCACGCATGGGTCTTGATCAGCTGCTTGCGGAGCTCGACCACGCCGGCGTCGTCGGTGTCGCCCTCGACCCCGCAGTTCCACGAGTTGTTGTCGTCCGCTCCGTCCCGGTTGTTTTCGCCGTTCCCGTCGTTGTGTTTGCCGTTGTACGAGACCAGATCCCAGAGCGTAAACCCGTCGTGGCAGGTTACGAAGTTGACGCTGTTGTAGGCCGAGCGGCCGTCCTCGCCATAGAGGTCCGCCGAGCCGGTCAGGCGCCAGCCAAGGTCGGCGAGTTGCCCGCCGTCGCCTTTGACGAACCGGCGGAGGGTGTCCCGGAACTTTCCGTTCCACTCCGACCAATCCACCGGAAAGTTGCCCACCTGATAGGTCCCGATGTCCCAGGGCTCTGCGATCAGGATCGCCCGGTTCAGCACGGGGTCCTGCGAGACCGCATCGAAGAAGGATCCCGACGATCGGAACGAGCCGTCCTCGGCCCGGCCGAGCACCGAGGCGAGGTCGAAGCGGAAGCCGTCTACGTGCATCACGTCGATCCAGTAGCGCAGCGAGTCCATCACCAGCCGTACCACGGCCGGGCTGTCGAAGTCGAGGCTGTTGCCGCAGCCGGTGAAGTTGCGGTAGTAGCGCTTGGGCGCATCCCCCGGCCCGGTGAGGCTGTAGTAGGAGGTATTGTCGATGCCCCGGAAGCTGATCGTGGGGCCCAACTCGTTCCCCTCACCGGTATGGTTGTACACCACATCGAGGATCACCATCATGCCCGCGCGGTGTAGCTCACGGACCAGAGTCTTCAACTCCACAACCTGCGACCCGGGAGTTGCATGGCTGCGGTAGGACGATTCGGGAGCGAAAAAGCCGATCGAGTTGTAGCCCCAGTAATTGGTGAGGCCGCGCTGGACCAGGAAGTCGTCGACGTAGTACTCGTGGATCGGCAGCAGCTCGACTGCATTGACACCGAGCCGCGCCAGGTGGGGGATCTTTTCGATGAAGCCGAGATAGGTCCCCGGCGCGCGGACCCCGGACGACGGGTGTGCGGTGAACCCTTTGAGATGCACCTCGTAGATGATGAGCTGCTCGAGTGCCAGATTAGGCGAGCGAACGCCCTGCCAGTCGAAGGCGTCGTCCATCACGATGCCCTTGGGCACCATGCGCGTGCTGTCGCGCGGGTCCGGCACGTGATCTCCGGCACCGGGCTCAGCATCGTACGCTAGCAGAAGGTTGTCGGTGTTGCGGAACTTGCCCGAGACGGCCTTGGCGTACGGGTCGAGCAGCAGCTTCGCGTCGTTGAACCGCAGACCCCAATC